>NC_009253.1:1804052-2104727 GCF_000016165.1 Desulforamulus reducens MI-1
TCGTCGGGATGATAATAAATGTATGGTCTGCTCGGAACTGGGAAGCAGGTCCTTTTGTACTGGCGGACAGTCTTGGAACTGCATGGTTTTTAAAGTTAAAGCACCATGGGGGCAAACTGCCACACAATGCCCGCAGTTAATACAGATTTGATCAGCACCTGCTACCGGTCTGGGAAAAGCCTCCTTCCCAGCCATTTCAATAACGCCAACAGGGCATTCTGCAACACAAATGCCATCCCGCTTACATTTATTAGAATCCACAGTAAAAAGACTCATAATAATCCCCTTTCATATTTCTCTGATTCTTACTGCAAGGTTAAAATATTCATGTTTAATAAATAATAACAATTACCATATTTTTTGTTAAGTACGCACTAGGAGAAAATTTCGCACCAGTTTTGGTTGTGTCATTATCTCCTCTGGTGTTGAAAGAAAAGTCAGTAGTCCGTGATTTTGGAGTGGTGGAAAGGTGGTTTTATTTTTGAAAGCTGTCTTTACTAGTTATGGTATAATTGTTATAAAAGTAACAAGCGAGAGGTGAGGGGTAGAATGAGCAAAAATTTGAAATCAACAGATACGTTTAATTTTTCCTGCCATGAAGGCCTTTCCTGTTTTAAGCAATGCTGCAGGGATATTAATATATTTTTAACCCCCTATGATGTGTTGCGTATGAAACAATCCTTGGGAATGGTATCAGGAGAGTTTTTGAATATGTATACACATGTTATGCGTGTCCCAGGTTCAGGCTTTCCGGTGGTAATCCTCAAAATGCGCGAGGACAATCTGGTTTGTCCCTTTATAACTGATTATGGTTGTAAAGTGTATAATGTAAGACCCTGGTCCTGTCGAATGGCACCAATAGAAGTAAGGGGAGAAGGACTGTACGGTGTTGCCTTTGAAAAATCCCATTGCCACGGGTTGGAAGAAAGCAGACGATGGACTGTGGAGGAATGGATGAAAAATCAGGGACTGTATGAATACCAGGAACCTGAAGAACTATTTGGACAGATTCCTCTTAAAATTAGGTTAACCGGGGAAAAGAGTGCAGACCAACATATTATGGATATGATTTTTATGGGATGTTATGATCTTGATAGGTTTAGGGAAATACTCACGGCCAATCCTTCGATAGTTCAAAACAGTCAAATAGAAGTGGATATTAAGGATGACCTTTCGTTAATGAAATTTGCCTTCAGATGGTTACCGGAGCAACTTAATGATTCAAAACAGCGGCAAGTTTTAAGGGCTATTGTTGACAAACAAAGAACAAATAGCTAACTTTCAGGGTTTAGTTTTCTAAAGAAAACTTGGCTTACGCCATACCCTATAGGGCACAAGAGCCTTTAGGCGACGGCGTAAGCCTTAGTTGCCCTTATGCAAGTCGGAAAGTTTTATACTTTCCGACGTACTAAAAAACGAAGGACCTTGCTTTTGAAGCAAGGTCCTTCGTTTTTTAGTACTGCTGTTTAGTGAAGTATTGTCCCTTGGGATTGCTTGGGGGTAGAGTAATACTAAAAAAGAACAAATTTTGATGTTCTAAAACGGAACAATGATAACCTTTGGAACGTTAAAAAAGAGATAAAATAGAACAAATTTTACAAATACTTAGCTTTATATTGTGGCATATAAATTGCATATAATAGCTATATAAGAAAAGATTAACCCGACTTTGCGTCGGGTTAATAAAAACAAAATATAATCTAATGATGTTCTCCTGAGGGTACTTTATTCGGTAGGCCTTCTGGTTTCCTATAAACGCCACGGGGCACATAGTGGGTATGAAGAAGTTTATGTGACTTCTCTCCCAGGGGTTCTCCCAAGAATTCTTCATAAATTGCCTTGATGGCAGGGTTTTCATGGGATTTACGAAGTGGCAAAGCTTCATCAGCCCTATAGGTGCCGGCAATACGTTTAAGGCGTACTTCTAGGTTCGTAGGAATAGGTTGACCACCGCCGCCAATACAACCACCAGGGCAGCACATTATTTCGATAAAGTGATAATCGGCTTCGCCGGCACGGATTTTATCTAAAAGTTTACGGGCATTACCCAGGGTATGAGCAACTGCTACTTTTACATCTAGGTCTCCAACCTTAAGGGTAGCTTCTTTAATACCTTCCATGCCACGTACTGGGGTTAAGTTAATATTTGGCATGGCTTCCTTGGTAAGTACTTCGTATACAGTACGTACAGCTGCTTCCATTACACCGCCGGTAACACCGAAGATAACCGCAGCACCAGTGGATAAGCCCATTGGGGCATCGTAATCGTCATCGGAAAGATTATCCCAATCAATGCCAATTTCTCGGAGCATACGTGCAAGTTCGCGGGTGGTAAGAACAATGTCCACATCCTGATAACCACTGTCCCTAAGTTCATCACGCTGGGCTTCAAACTTCTTAGCTGTACAAGGCATGATCGATACACTGACGATATTGGCTGGATCAATTGCTTTTTTCTCAGCATAGAAGGACTTAACCAGTGCTCCAAACATTTGTTGAGGGGACTTACAAGTGGAAAGGTGAGCCAACAGGTCGGGATAATACATTTCAATGTATTTAATCCAACCAGGACTGCAGGAAGTGATCATCGGCAGTACGCCACCTTCGGTGACCCGCTTAATAAATTCATTACCCTCTTCTAAAATGGTTAAGTCAGCTGCAAAGTCGGTATCCATGACGCTATCAAAGCCGAGGCGACGTAGAGCTGCAACCAGTTTGCCGGTACTAACAGTGCCTGGTTCCATACCAAATTCTTCAGCAATGGCTACGCGTACTGCGGGTGCAGTTTGAACAACCACGTGTTTGGTTGAATCATCCAGAGCGCGCCATACTTTACCAGTGTCATCCACTTCAGTGATGGCACCAGTGGGGCAGACTAGGGTGCACTGACCGCACATGGTGCAGTTTACATCAAACAGACCTTGGTTAAATGGAGGTGCAATGGTGGTTTCAAAGCCACGGTTTACAGCACTGATACACTTAACGCCTTGTACCTTTTCGCAAACTGCTACACAACGACGGCACAAAATACACTTCCGAGGGTCACGAACGATGGATGGGGAAGAGTTGTCGATATCGTCTTTACTATGGCTTTGGGAAGGTCTTATAAAACGAACCTCTTTAAGTCCCATGGCTTCGGAAAGAGCTTGCAGTTCACAATTGTTGTTACGCAGGCAGGTGTTGCATTCCTGCGGGTGATTAGACTGAATCAGTTCAAGAGTCATTTTGCGGGAAGCTCTAACGGCTGCTGAGTTGGTCTTTACAACCATGCCTTCCGTAGCTGGGGTAACACAGGCAGCCTGGAGGGCCCGGGCACCTACTACTTCTACCACGCAAATACGACAGGCGCCAATGGCATTAATCTCTTTCATATAGCAAAGGGTTGGAATATTAATGCCAATTTTTTTCGCAGCATCTAATATCGTTGAACCTTGTTCAACTTCAACTTTTACATTGTCAATGGTTAGTGTTACAGTTGCCATGCCTTTTCCCTCCTATCCTCTAGGATTTTAGGCCTTTGCGGGGCATTTTGCAAACGCCAGCCGGGCAGGTTTTATCCTTAATGTGGGCTTCAAATTCATCACGGAAATAACGCAAGGTGCTAAGAATGGGATTGGGAGCAGTTTGGCCTAATCCACAAAGGGCAGAGGCCTTGATAGAGTTGGCCAGTTCAACTAATAGATCTAAATCCTCTGGCTTGCCTAATCCCTTTGTAATACGCTCGAGTATTTCCAGCATTCTCTTGGTACCAATACGGCAAGGGGTACATTTGCCGCAGGATTCATCCTGCGTAAAGCCTAAATAGAATTTAGCTAGGTCTACCATACAGGTACTTTCGTCTACAATGATCATACCGCCTGAACCAACGATAGAACCAAGGGCTGCTAGGTTTTCATAATCAATAGGAGTATCTAAATAAGCAGCAGGAATACAACCGCCGGATGGACCTCCGGTTTGGGCAGCTTTAAAGGCTTTGCCATTTGGTACTCCGCCGCCAATGTCTTCTACCATTTCGCGTAAAGTAAGGCCTAATGGAATTTCTACTAAACCAGTGTTGTTAATCTTACCGGCCAAAGTGAAAACCTTGGTGCCTTTACTCTTTTCTGTACCCATGGTGGCATACCATTCACCACCGTTAATAATAATGGGGCAGATACTAGCATAGGTTTCAACGTTATTCAGCAGGGTTGGTTTCTCAAATAAACCGGAGACAGCAGGGAAGGGGGGGCGTGGACGAGGCTCACCACGGCGACCTTCAATAGAGGCTAAGAGGGCAGTTTCTTCGCCGCACACAAAAGCTCCGGCACCCACACGAATTTCGATATCAAAACTGAAATCTGATTCTAAAATGTTGTTACCCAGCAAGCCCACTTCTCTGGCACGGGCAAGGGCCTTATTAAAGTGATCAATGGCTTTGGGATACTCTAAACGAATGTAAGCATAACCCTTATTGGCGCCCACTGCATACCCGCCAATGGTCATAGCTTCAATGACAGAATAGGGATCATCTTCTAATACAGAACGATCCATGAAGGCACCCGGGTCACCCTCGTCACCGTTGCAAACAACATATTTCTGGTCGGATTTTTGGTCTAGTACAAATTGCCATTTTAAACCAGTGGGAAAACCGCCGCCACCCCGACCACGCAGACCGGATTTTTTCACTTCGTCTACGACCTGCTGGGGAGTCATTTCCTGCAGAGTCTTAGCCAGTGCTTTAAATCCACCCACTGCAATGTATTCTTCGATAGAAGTTTGGTTGATTAGACCACAGTTACGGAGTGCATTCCGTTTTTGCTTTTTAAAGAAAGTCATGTCAGATTTGCGGGGTTGTACAGTTCCATCAGCAGTGTGATAGCACAGACGATCCACATACTTGCCTTCCTTCAGATGAGAAGTAACCAGTTCCTCGGCATCCTCGGGTTGAACACGACAGTAATAATAACCATCTGGGAATACTGTTATTACAGGTCCCATTTCACAGGTACCCATACAACCTGTAACCACTAATTTAACTGTATCTTGCAAGCCTTGGCTGTCAATTGCCTTTTGCAGAGCTTGCAAAGTATTTTGACAACCAACTGAATGACATCCGGTACCGCCGCATACTAAAACGTGATATTTGAAATTGTCGGATGGTTCTTCACCCAAACGTAATTTAATACCTTCCTTAGCAGTTGCTCTTAGCAATTCTAATTCTTTAAAATTCATTTATCTTCACCTCCCTGGAGGTATTATTCATATTTGCTTAACACTTCAGTTACTTTTTCTGCAGTCATACGGGGATAAACTTCACCGTTTACTGTCAATACCGGTGCAATACCACAGGCACCCAAACATCTTACTAAATCCAGACTAAAGCGCCGATCTTCCGTGGTATTACCTGCTTTAATGCCCATTTCTTTTTCTAACATACTTTGAACTTCAGGTGCTCCTTTTACATAACAAGCTGTTCCCAGACAAAGGTTCACGGAATGTCTTCCCCTAGGACGAAGGCTAAAGGCAGCATAAAAAGTAGCCACACCGTAAACGTCACTGAGAGGAACACCTAACTCCTCGGCAGTTCTTACTAACAAATCTTTGGGAAGGTACCCTTGAGATTCTTGAATGGCCGCCATGACCACAATAAGGCCATTGGGATTGCCCTTATATTGAGCAAAAAGCGCATCCAACTTCGACTGATTACAGTTGCATGTGCACTCAGTACCCATATGGTTTCCTCCTTTCGTCGGAAGCAAATATTTTGACATTACGTATTCTGCTTCTTGTTTTTTAATCTGAAATTAGAACTAGCGAAACTAAAGGTAGTAAAAATTCTGTTTTTATAATTTACTACCTTCACCAAACCCCAAACCTATCTAAATAATATCCTCTTTATGCAGCTACCACCTTCTTTCAATGGTATATTTGCCCTTAATCATAAATTGAGTATATTTTTAAGTAATAAATAATTATGCTTTAAAGGGTTGTGGTAAAACCTTTTCGTAAAACACTAGTTGCCACTTGAAAACTATTTGTTTAAGTTATACAAACCAGTTGTCCATAATGGTCAAAGTGAGGGGTATACTCCATCTGTTTCTCTTTTGACATATAAATGAATTGATCGTAAGCGTCGACATAGGTTTCAAACTTTGGTGCATTAAAACTACATATAGTGGTGATGGAGTATTTGGCAATGGTTGTAATTGTCATGTGCCCGTTGATCAGTTGTTGAGATACCAACTGTCACACCTCCATTCCCTAAAAATATTCTATACATTTCCAAATGTTAAAACTGTCTGAAATATGACAAAATTAAATATTTAGTTAAATAAGGTATACTAATTTAAACATTATAAATATTCAAACAATTTTAACTATGTTCATTCTACTCTAGATTGTTCGTAAGCGTCAAGTAGTTTTATAAGATTTTAAACGACAAATTAACTATCTGAATTACTTGCACTAAATTAAAAAACAGGTGCAAACAAGCACCTGTTTATAACATTTCTATTTAGAGCAGCAACCACAACTACAACCGCACTTTTTTTGAATGGATTCTAAAGCATTTTCTGGAGTGACGTGTAGGATTTCATCATTAACCTTAACGGATACACCGTTGCCACAGTTTTCTAGACAGAAAACACCTTTGACTTTAACTGGTAAGTTAACTAGCTTTTCTATTAAACTAATGGAACCTTTTTTCATGCAACCTTCGCCAATACATACGGTTATTTCTGGACCATTACCATCTTTGATTACAATTTCATTACCGGCAACACGTCTTTTGGGATTATAGTGGGTGTGCAAATCATGGTGGGTATCATGGTTGCAGCAACCACCCCAATATTTTTCAAAAATTTTATTTAGATCTTCATTATCCTGTGCTTTATGAAGCTCTAGTTTTGCATCAATACCATAAATTTCACTGGCCCTGGCTTTGCGGTGTTCGTTATCATTTTGGAAGGGCTGGCCGCCGCCTCCTACACAGCCACCGGGACAAGCCATAACTTCTACTGCCTGAACATCTAATTCACCAGACTGGATCTTTTGAATTAAAGCTTCTGTGGCAGACAGTCCATTTACCACAGCCAGATTTAGCTTATTGTCACCTACATTTATGCTGGCAATTTTAGTATCTTCCATACCACGGGTGAATTCTACGTCAACTCGGCCTTCTGCATTGAGAAGTTTCCCGGCAACGTAACGAATGACAGATTCCATTACCCCACCAGTGGTACCAAACAATACTCCAGAACCGGTAGCTTGTTGCATCGGTTGGTCAAATTCCGATTCTTCTAGTGTATTGAAAATAATGCCAGCTTCTTTAATCATCCGGGCAGCTTCAACAGTTGTTAATACTGCGTCTACATCATAGGCGCCTTCGGTGGTAAACTCCGGACGTTTTGCTTCATATTTTTTAGCGGTACAGGGCATCACCGATACCACAAACATATCTTGTGGGGCAATCCCCAGTTCCTTGGCGTACTTTTTCTTTAATACAGCACCAAACATTTGTTGTGGTGACCGGCAACTCGATAAATTGCTAAGCAGTTCAGGATGGAATTCCTCCGCATATTTTACCCAACCGGGGCAACAGGAGGTAAAGAGGGGAAGATTCTCTCCCTTTACAAGCCTGCTTAAAAATTCATTGGACTCTTCGATGGTTGTCATATCGGCTGTGAATACTGTGTCGAAGACTTTGTCAAAACCTATTTTACGCAGAGCTGTTACGACTTTTTTAGTTACATCAACGGAACCCAGGCCAAATTCTTCTCCGAGGGCTGCTCTGGGAGCCGGGGCTATCTGGCAAACAACGGTCTTTTTAGGATCACGAATGGCCGCCCAAATTTCTTGTATAGAAGAGGAGTTGGATGTAAGGGCTCCTGTAGGACAAACCGCGATGCACTGACCGCAGTTAATACAAGCAGATTCAGACAAAGGCTGATCCATAGCGGCAACAATATCAGTACGAGAACCACGGTTTTTGAAATCCCATACACCAATGCCTTGTTTTTCTTTACATACCCGTACACATAAACCGCATAGGATACACTTGTTGGGATCCCGAACAATAGACAGGCTTGAAGTATCCAATGGAGCCATTGTTGTACGATTTGGATAGCGCAAACGTTTAATACCATAGTCATTGGCATACTTTTGAAGTTTGCAAGCCCCGCTGGAGTCACAGGTTGTACACTCACGGTCGTGATTTGCCAAAAGGAGTTCCAGTACCATTTTGCGTACTCTGTTAACTTTTTCTGAATTGGTATAAACCACCATACCATCTGTGGGAGCGGTAGAACAGGAAGCCTGAACGCCCATTCTCTCAATTTCTACCACACACAAACGACAAGCACCCGCAATGGTTAGTTCAGGATGATAGCAGAGGGTAGGGATATCAATACCTACTTTTCGTGCAACAGCCAGAATATTCTTTTCATCGGTAAAATCTATAATTTGACCATTAATGGTAATTTTTCCACTCATTACGTCACACCCTTTCTCAGATAACCAGCTACCTGATCTCTATAGAGCCAAACTTACATTTTTCCATACAAGCACCGCACTTCAAGCAGAGATCTACATTAATGACATGGGGTTGCTTCTTTTCTCCGGTGATGGCACCGGCGGGACATACTCTGGAACATACAGTACAACCCTTGCATTTTTCAGGATTAATGTAGTATTCCTTTAAGGCTTGACAGGCACCTGCAGGACATTTTTTGTCACGTACGTGCGCAATATATTCGTCACGGAAGTAACGGAGAGTGGTCAGAACCGGGTTCGGTGCAGTTTTTCCTAGTCCGCATAAAGACCCGTCCTTAACGTTTTGTGCCAATTCTTCCAAAAGATCAAGATCTGCTTCAGTTCCTTTTCCCTCAGTTATCTTGGTTAAAAGGGCCAGTAATTGTTTGGTTCCCTCGCGGCAGGGGACACATTTGCCGCAGGATTCGTTTTGCACGAAGCCCATAAAGAACTTGGCGGTTTCGACCATGCAGGTGTCATCACCCATAACAACCAAGCCACCGGAACCAATCATGGCGCCCACTTTCATTAATTCATCATAATCTAGGGGCAAATCTAATTTATCTTCTGTTAGACAACCACCGGAGGGGCCACCAATTTGAACAGATTTATATTTTTTTCCATCCCTGAGACCACCACCAATGTCAAATACCACTTCACGCAGGGTAACGCCCATGGGCACTTCTACTAGACCCGTATTTTGCACCTGACCAGCCAGGGCAAAGGTTTTGGTTCCAGAGCTGCCGGCAGTACCATATTTTTTGAACTCGCCAGCTCCATTGTTGATAATGTAGCGTAGGTTTGCCAAGGTTTCTACGTTGTTAATAATGGTGGGACATCCCCATAAACCTTTAACAGCCGGGAAGGGAGGACGTGGACGAGGCATACCGCGTTCACCTTCAATGGAGGCGATAAGAGCAGTTTCCTCACCGCATACAAAGGCTCCGGCACCTTCTTTGATATTAATTTTGAAATTAAAATCACTGCCTAAAATATTGTTGCCCAATAATCCATGTGCTTCGGCGTCTGCAATAGCCTTACGCATGCGTTTAATTGCCAGGGGATATTCGGCTCTAGCATAGATATAACCCTCATTAGCCCCTATGGCGTATCCAGCAATCATCATGCCCTCTAATACGGAGTGTGGGTTGCCCTCCATTACAGAACGATCCATGAAGGCGCCCGGATCACCCTCATCTCCGTTACAAATGATATATTTCTTGGGTCCAGGTTGCGAAGCAGCAAAGGACCATTTGCGACCAGTGGGGAATCCACCGCCGCCCCGACCCCTTAAACCGGAATCGTTAACTTCCTTAATAACTTCTTCTGGGTTCATTTCCTGTAGTATCTTGCTGATGGCCCGATAGCCGCGGTGCGCAATATAATCATAGATATCATCGGGATCAATACGGCCACAATAACGTAAAGTCACGCGTTCTTGGCGTTTATAGAAAGGGTTTTCATCCTGTGTTTTAATTTTTTCACCGGTATTAGGATCCTCATATAATAAACGTTCCACAATACCGTTATTTAGAACGGTTGTATTAACGATTTCTTCCGCATCTTCTTCTTTTACCTTGCAGTAAAGTAGTCCAGATGGTTCAAAACGAACCAGAGGTCCCATCTGACAAAAACCGTGACAACCACTTATGTTTACAGCTATCCCTTCGTGACTTACTTCTTCTACTAGCTCAACACTGGTTAGAAGTCCCTTTTCTTCAATCATTCTTTTTAATGCTGCGTATACCTTTAAAGAGCCGTTGGCCACACATCCTGTACCAGCACAGACTAAGATGCGCATCTTTTCTTGATCAAGGGCAGCCTTTACCTTCTGTCTAAGTTGTTTTAGATCATCATGACTTTTTATTAGCATCTATAGTCCCCCCTAATTTTCACTGGCAGCAGGTGCCAATTTTCTTACTATTTCTAAGATCCCATCCGGGGTCATTTGACCATGAACTTCCTCATCGGCAACCACAACTGGAGCTAGTCCGCAAGCTCCTAAACAGGAGACTGTTTCTAAAGTAAACATTAAATCATCCGTGGTTGGTTTTTCTGTGTTAATGCCAAGTTCCTTTCGTAACGCCATCATAATGGGCTCTGACCCACGCACGTGACATGCAGTTCCATCACAAACACGGATAACGTACTTGCCCTTTGGGATTAGAGAAAACTGAGCATAGAAGGTTGCTACTCCCAGTACGGTGGCTGGGGAGATTCCCATTGATGTAGCTATGTAGGTTAAAACTTCCTTCGGCAAATAACCGTAGTCTGATTGCACTTCTTGTAATATTCCAATCAAATGAGAAACCTTTCCCTCGTGTGAATCAATTATCTTTTGAACATTTAGGAATTTTATATCTCTATTTTCCATCATAAACCCCCCTTTGGTGTTAAAAACCATGTGATCTGCCTATAACTGATATGATGTTAATTTTTAAAACCACCTCTTTTCAAAAATAAATAGAGCCAAATGAAAATATTCTTTAAAAATTATTACTTATTAGAGGAAAAACACCACCCAACAAGATAGCAAGAATTTTAAATCATGTCTATATATTTAGACATTTTTCTAAATAATTATTTAAATAATTATTTAGAAAAATAAAATATACATATTAAGTAGAAAGAAAGAGAAATCACGAGATAATTACCATTGTTGACAAAATTGTTTTTAAATGATAAAGATTCTGAATATATTATAGGCATCTAAATATTACCTTGTCAATTCAAGAATAGTAATTATTAGAAATATACGTCTAATTAATTGTACACAAATGCGAAAATAGTATAACTATAGTTACTAGTAAAAATAGTTATATAAATCAGACAATACTGATAAATTTTCTAGTAAAAATAGCTTGAGGTTGTGAAGGATTTCTTCAATTTGTTTCTGTTTGCGCCTGAGGTCAAGCTATGATATTATGAAGTTATAAAAGGCCTAGGGGGGGCTTGTCTGAGTGATGAAGGACTTGGCGGAGAAACTATCACAATGGGTTAAGGATGAGGTTGAAAAAGCAGGTGCCCAGGGTGCGGTAGTGGGACTCAGTGGCGGGATCGATTCTTCCTGTGTTGCAGCTCTATGTAAACGAGCTTTTCCGGACAATGTGTTGGGTGTTATAATGCCCTGTTATAGTAATCCAGAGGATGCAGCAGATGCAAAATTATTAGCCAAAACATTGTCTGTGCCCTATGAAGAAATAGAATTAGATGAGCCCTTTGACTGGTTTATTCAGCGATTGACTGGACAAGATTATGATATTCATAGTTGTGATTTATCGATTGTAAATATTAAACCCAGATTAAGGATGACTACTTTATATTATTATTCAAATCGGCATAATTATTTAGTAGTAGGAACCACCAATAAAGCTGAAATGGTAGTGGGCCACTACACAAAATATGGTGACGGTGGAGCAGATATCCTTCCACTGGCAAACTTGGCTAAGTCTGAAGTGAGGGCTTTAGCCAAAGAGCTTGGTATACCACAGAGAATTATTGATAAGGCTCCCTCAGCTGGTTTGTGGTTTGGACATTGTGATGAAAAAGAAATGGGAATTAGTTATGAAGCTTTGGATCAATATATCTTAACCGGAGATACTTTGGCAGAAGCGAAAAGGACCATACAAGCCTTAGAGAAAAAAAGAGAGCACAAAAGGTTTATGCCACCGACTCCTCCGGTACGTTAATAAAAATATATTATTAAATAAGAAGCTAGGTTAGCCTGGAACAGCCAGTGCAAACCGAGCTTTTTTCAGGGAAAGGGGTATTTCATTGTCGGGACACTCAAAATGGTCAACAATTAAACGTAAAAAAGCTAAAATTGACTCCCAGAGAGGGAAGGTATTTACCAAATTATCTAAAGAAATTATTATTGCTGCCAGAAATGGTGGGGCAGACCCCAATGGCAATATGCGTCTGAAAGCTGCCATCGAGAAGGCCAAAATTGCCAATATTCCCAATGACAATATTCAAAGGGCAATTCAAAAGGGCGCAGGCGGTGGAGACGGTGCTAATTTTGAAGAATTTAGTTATGAAGGTTACGGCCCAGGCGGTATCGCAATTCTATTAAATGTAGCAACAGACAATCGCAATAGAACTGCCGGAGAAGTAAGACATATATTATCAAAGCACGGTGGTAATCTGGGTGAAACTGGTTGTGTGAACTGGATGTTTGATGAAAAGGGTATTATTATTATTGATCGATCTGAGGTCAATATGAGTGAAGATGATATTATGCTGGCAGCCCTTGAGGCTGGTGCCGAGGACGTAAAGGTTGAGGATGACAGTTTTGAAATTAGTACTGCACCTGAGGATTTACAATCAGTAAAGACAGCCCTAATTGATCAAGGAATTCCTGTGGCCGACGCAGATACAACCATGGTACCTCAAACCACTGTAAAATTACAAGGTGAAGACGCTGAGAAGATGAACAAAATGATCGAGTTATTAGAAGATAACGATGATATTCAAGAGGTATTTACAAACTACGAAGAAGAGTAAACCGGGGAAACCCGGTTTTTTGCATATTAGAAGTATAATACTTTGAAATAAGTAAAAGGTAACTAAGGCTTACGCCATCGCCTAAAGGTTCTCGTGCCCTATAGGGTATGGCGCAAGCCAAGTTTTTCTAATATATTTTAGATACTCTTTGGGTTTGAATGGCCCATAGACTGGAAATACTAGCCAACTAAAGGAGTTGGTTAGTATGCTCAGAAGACTATTTTACCTGGGCCTTGTTGGTATTATCCTTCTTTTTATTACAGGAATAACCCTGGGTGGAGAAGAACTTTTAGGCAAGGGACATGTCAATTATCTATCTGCTTTACAAGTATTTGCCCAGCCAAATCAACCTGCTATTGAACCGGATTCCGTTATCCGGGAAGAAAATGTGTTTCTATGTGGTGACATAGAAGAAGTGGCCAGAAAAAATACTTCAACACTGAAGATAAAGGATGTAAAGGATATTGAGAGTCTCTATACTGACCAGGGGTATACCCTAAGCTACCATAATAAAGAGATCTTGGCCCAACGGAAAGTCAAAGAATTTTGCAGCTATCATCGAAACTTTCGGCATTTAGGAATTTATAATAACAAATTGGCGGTTTTTCAAGGACCCCTGGGGTATAATCAAAAACTGATAAGAGTTGAAAATACAATTCCAGTTGAAAGTCTGTCTGCGGGTTTTCAGGTTAAACTGCAACAGTCTATGGATTTCTTTCAAATGACACCGGAAACCCAGGCTGTACTTCGATATGAGTTGGAATTTGCTGGTGAAGAAGCCCTAAATGCAATCCTAGAAAACCTTGACGAATTCCAGGCGGAATAGGTGCCTGTTGTATCGATTTTTCTGAATGCCTTTAGGCGTAAAATAATGATTATAAATTTACTGAAACAACAGAACAATAGTTTGTAGTATAATATTCCCAGTCAACTTTTCTCTGGAGGTAAAAATGATTATATTAGGCATAGATCCCGGCACAGCCATAACGGGCTATGGCGTTATAGAATTTATTGGGAATCGCTACAAACCTATTACTTATAGTTGTTTAAGAACAGAACCCGACTTACCCCTGGATCTCCGACTTAAAAAACTTTATCAGGGTTTAATGGATATCATCAAAAGATACCAACCAGACTGCATGGCTGTTGAAGAATTATTTTTTAATAAAAATGCTCGAACCGCTCTGGCAGTAGGGCATGCCAGAGGCATTGCGCTGTTGGCAGGGGCCAACTCAAGTATCCCGGTTGCTGAATATACACCTTTGCAAGTGAAGCAGGCTGTAACGGGCTATGGCAAGGCAGAGAAACAACAGATTCAATTTATGGTTAAAACATTACTGTCACTGCCGGAGATTCCTAAACCAGACGATGTTGCGGATGCTTTAGCCGTTGCAATTTGCCATGCCCAATGGAGTTCTACTTTTGGAGGAAGGATAAAATGATTGCGTATATAAAGGGTTTATTAGCAGCCGATGGGCCAGGTTGGGTAGTTATAGATGTGAATGGTATCGGCTATCATGTAAGTATACCATCAACCACCCAGTTGCCTGCTCTGGGGCACGAGGTTAAGCTTTTCACTCATATGAGTGTAAGGGAAGATGGCATTCAGTTCTTTGGTTTCGCCAAGGAAGATGAAAAGGAATGTTTTTTGCTATTGCTAAATGTGGCGGGCGTAGGTCCCAAGGTAGCTCTGGCAGTAGTGTCACATTTGCCGCCAAGCAACCTAAGATCGGCCATAGCCATAGAAGATGTTAATCAATTGGTGAAAGTACCCGGTGTAGGTAAAAAAACTGCACAAAGAATATTGCTGGAACTGAAAGATAAACTCAAGGGAATGGCAGCAGTGGAGCATAGTACGCTACAACAATCGGTCATTACCACGGGAAGTGGAGACGAGGCTGTCGAGGCGCTGCTGGCACTGGGATATTCCCAAGGAGAAGCCAGGGATGCAGTAAAAAAGGCACAAAAAAGTGCACCAGAAGAGGATTTATCTGCCTTGATTAAAATAGCTCTCAAAGAACTGGCACCGTCCAGGTAACTTGGAGGAATGATATGTCTGATCGGTTAATATCTGCCACGGCTCAGTCAGAAGATAATGATTTGGAGCTTAGTTTGCGGCCCCGTAGGTTAAGTGAATATATCGGCCAACAGAAGGCCAAGGAGACCATTTCTATCTTTGTCGAAGCAGCTCGACAAAGGGGGGAACCCTTGGACCATGTTTTGCTGTTTGGACCCCCTGGTTTAGGGAAAACTACTTTAAGTAATATTATTGCCAATGAAATGGCAGTGAATATTCGTACTACATCTGGACCGGCCATTGAAAGACAAGGGGATTTGGCAGCCATTTTAACAAATTTGGCCCCCGGAGACGTGTTATTTATTGATGAAATTCACCGCTTAAGCAAGGCAGTGGAGGAGATATTATATCCTGCCATGGAAGACTTTGCCCTTGACATCGTATTGGGTAAAGGCCCTGGGGCCCGTTCCATCCGCTTAGATTTGCCTAAATTTACATTAATAGGGGCCACCACACGGGCGGGTATGCTGGCATCTCCCTTGCGAGACCGTTTTGGGATTATTAGTCGATTGGAATTTTACAACAACGAAGATTTAACAAGGATTGTAACCCGGGCTGCTGATATTTTAAAGGTGGTCATTGACAGATCTGGGGCAGAGGAAATAGCTCGTCGGTCTCGGGGGACTCCTAGGGTAGCAAATCGGTTGCTGAAACGAGTTAGAGATTATGCCCAGGTGAGAGCCCAGGGTGATATCACCGCGGATGTAGCTGCGGAGGCACTGGAATTCTTTGAAGTGGACCCCCTGGGATTGGATCATACAGACCGTCGCTTACTCAGCAGCATTATCGAAAAATTTAACGGTGGACCAGTGGGGTTAGATACCATTGCAGCTGCCATCAGTGAAGAAACAGATACCGTGGAAGATGTTTTAGAACCCTTTCTAATGCAAATGGGATTAATAACCAGAACTCCTAGGGGACGGGTTGTTACTCCCCAGGCATACAAGCATTTGGGGATTCCTATGAATCGTGAGACCCAGAAAGGACTCGAGCAAAATTCTCTTTTTTAATCAGAGGGCTTTGGGTTTATAAAAAATACAATTATGGTGATTAATAATGAAAAAATTGCTACTTCATACATGTTGTGGACCCTGCGCAATCCATCCTTTAGATGAATTACGTAGCAAGGGCTTTGAGGTATTCGGCCTTTTTTACAATCCCAATATTCATCCCTATACTGAATTTAAAAAGCGCAGGGATCAGTTAGAGGAATATGCCCAGCAGCAAAATTGGAAAGTTATCTTTGACGAGGAATATCGGCTGGATGAATACTTACATGAGGTGATTCACCGGGAAACCAAGCGTTGCCAATTGTGTTACAACATGCGTCTTAAGAAAGCGGCTCAAATGGCAAAGAAAGGTAATTTTGATGCTTTTAGCACCACTCTTTTAGTAAGCCCTTTTCAAAAACATGATTTAATTAGAGAACTGGGGGAAAATTTGGCTGAACAATATGGTGTACCTTTTTATTATCAAGATTTTCGTCCGGGGTATAAAGAGGCCACGATTAAATCCAAGGAATTAGAAATGTATCGTCAGCAATACTGTGGCTGCATCTACAGCGAAAGAGACCGGTATTATAGACCTGTTAAGAAAAAGGTGGGAGAAAGGTGACACCCTTTGAGTCCATAGCAAAAATGCTAATTTTTGCAGGTATTAGCATAGCCATTTTGGGAGGAATGCTACTGATTGTGGGCAAAATTCCTGGCATTGGCAAATTGCCAGGAGATATTTTCGTTCGGAAAGGTAACTTTACCTTTTATTTCCCAGTGGTCACATCAATCCTGTTAAGTATTCTTCTTACGTTTATTATCAACCTTTTCTTTCGACGGTAAATCATGAGATATACTTATTAAAATGATAGAAGGAAATGGTAAAAACTTGTCGAATATTATTTTTTGTGTATTTTTTCCAAGTTCATGTTGACCAAGGGTTATAGTTATCTTGTTATTAAGAAATACTATTACTTAGATATGCCAAGCTAAACAAAGGAGTCTATAGATTGCAGCTATCGGATTTTGATTTTGAACTACCTGAGGAGTTAATTGCTCAAGAACCCATTAAGCAAAGGGATCAATCCAGACTTATGATTGTTCACAGGGATATTGATCGAACAGAGCATAAAACATTCAAAGATCTATTACAATATTTACAGCCTGGGGATGTGCTGGTAATGAATGACAGTAAAGTTTTACCAGCCCGTATTTATGGTGAGAAAGTTTCAACCGGTGCCAAAATAGAAGTTTTACTTTTACGTCAGATATCAGCCAACCAATGGGAAACCCTGGTTAAACCTGGTAAAAGGGCAAAAATAGGGGAGATTTTGGACTTCGGTTCTGGCAAAATGAAAGGAAAAATTGTTGACCATACCGATGTGGGTGGCCGTGTAATAGAATTTAGTTGTCAAGAACCTTTTTTACAAGTATTGGAGCAGATTGGATCAATGCCTCTTCCTCCCTATATAAAGAAGCCATTGACGGACAAACAACGTTACCAGACGGTTTATGCTCGGCAAGAGGGGTCTGCTGCTGCACCCACCGCCGGGCTTCATTTTACCCGTGAGCTATTAGAGGAGATAAGAAACAGGGGAGTCAGCATCGTAACTGTGTTACTCCACGTTGGCCTGGGGACTTTCCGTCCGGTTCAGGTTGAGGACGTAACCAGTCACAGAATGCATGAGGAATATTATGAAATAACGCCTCAGGCTGCCGAAGAGATTAATCAGGCAAAGCTTCGGGGTGGGCGTGTTATCGCAGTGGGTACCACAAGTGTTCGTTGTTTGGAAACTTCTTCAAATGAAGCAGGACAAGTATTACCGGGATCCGGTTTTACGGATATATTTATCTACCCAGGTTATCAATTTAAAGTGATTGAAGGATTAGTTACAAATTTTCACCTGCCTAAGTCAAGTCTGCTTATGTTAATAAGTGCCTTGGCGGGAAGGGAAAAAATATTAAAGGCATACCAACAGGCTGTAACAGAGCAATATCGTTTCTTTAGTTTTGGCGATGCCATGTTAATCATCTAGGAGGAACTATGCCAGTTAAAATTAAGATAGAAAAGAAAGAAAAACATACAAGGGCCAGGCTTGGCAAGTTAACTACTCCCCATGGTGAGGTAGAAACACCCATTTTTATGCCAGTGGGGACCCAAGCAACCGTAAAGACCATGACCCCCGAGGAGGTAAAGGAAACTGGCGGTCGATTAGTTTTAAGCAATACCTATCACCTTTACTTACGTCCCGGCCACGACCTGGTAAAAGAAGCCGGCGGTCTTCATAAATTTATGAACTGGGATGGTCCGATCCTTACAGATAGTGGAGGCTTTCAGGTATTTAGTTTAGGACCCCTGAGGACCATTACGGAAGAGGGCGTAGAGTTCAGGTCACATATAGATGGTTCAAAACATTTCTTTACACCGGAAAAGGTTATGGAGATTGAGCAGGCTCTAGGCGCAGATATAGCAATGGCCTTTGACGAATGTGCACCCTATCCCTGTGAGAAAGAGTATGCAGTGGCAGCTTTGGAGCGTACCACCCGTTGGGCTGAACGCTGTAAAAGGGTTCATAAGAGAGAAGATCAAGCTTTGTTTGGGATTATTCAGGGGGGTGTTTTCCCTGATCTTCGTGAACGAAGTGCCAAAGAATTGCTGGCAATGGATTTTCCCGGATATGGCATCGGAGGTCTTTCTGTTGGAGAGCCCAAGGAATTGATGTACGAAGTCCTTGATCAGCTTATGCCCATTATGCCGGAAGACAAGCCACGGTATCTAATGGGGGTGGGTTCGCCGGATTGCTTAATTGAAGGGGTTGTGCGAGGCGTTGATATGTTCGACTGTGTACTCCCCACCAGAATCGCCCGAAATGGTACTGTATTCACCCATAATGGAAAGCTTACTGTACGAAATGCTGAATATGCCAGGGACTTTAGGCCCATGGATCAGCAATGTGATTGCTACGCATGTCGCAACTACTCCCGGGCATATATAAGACACCTGATTAAAACCGATGAAATTCTGGGTATTCGATTAACAACCATCCACAATTTGCATTTTATTCAACATTTAATGCAGAACATCCGTCAAGCAATCCGTGAGGATCGGTTATTAGAATACAGAGAAGATTTTTTGAAAGTTTTTAATGCAGGGTAAATTTTCTTTGTTTGGCAGGGAAATACTTTTAAATAAAGAAACATATATAGTGTGAAAATGCAGAAAGGAGGTTCTCATATTGAATTTAGGTCCGCAATCAGCTTCAATAATTTATATTGTTGCCTTATTTGCTATCCTTTACTTCTTAATGATAAGACCCCAACAAAAAAGACAGAAGCAGCATGCTGCCATGATAAAAGCACTGAATGTTGGTGACAACATTGTAACAGTGGGTGGGTTACTGGGTTCTGTAATTAAGATTAAAGAGACTACAGTTGTTGTACGGGTGGCGGATAAAGTAAATATAGAAATTTTAAAAAATGCCATAGCCCAAGTTACCGAAAAAAAAGCCGAAGAATAAAACACAAAGAAGTATGGCAGAAAATATTAGTTTTTAAAGAGGTATTAAATAGAAAGAATAGAGTAGGCATGTCCTACTCTATTTTAGTATAGCGAAAAAATAAAACTTTTCCGATATACGCAAGGGATTTTATCTGCTTTGAGCAGAGTAGATAAAATCCCATACTACCAATTTAGGGAGTGGTTTATAGGTGAGCATAACTCTGGAAGATGTAAAGGCAAATCCCATTGTGGATTCTTGTATTCGCAAAGGAAATGAATACCTTGGAGTTATGGGTTTTACCGAACACAGTTACAGACATATTAATTTAGTTTCCAGCATTGCCCGTAACATCCTGGAGAAACTGGGTCGACCCAAAAGAGAATGTGAACTGGCCGCCATTGCTGGTTATATGCATGATGTTGGCAATGTCATTAGCCGCAATGATCACGGTATTTCCGGGGCCAATATTGCTTTCAACCTTCTTTTAAATATGGGTATGCCACCGGATGAAGTTTGTACAGTGGCTTCAGCCATTGCAAACCACGAAGAACAGTACGGTTATCCAGTCAACGCTGTGTCTGCAGCACTAATAGTAGCGGATAAGTCTGATGTACACCGTTCTCGGGTACGAAATCAAGATTTTGCCACCTTTGACATACATGACCGTGTTAATTACGCTGCCTCCCATGCCTTTGTATATGTCAATGATGATAAGCATACGATTACCATGGAGCTAAATATTGATATCGAAATATGTCCCGTTATGGAATATTTTGAGATATTTTTAAGCAGAATGATTCTTTGTCGAAGGGCGGCCAACTACTTGGGGTGTAACTTTGAGCTAGTAATCAACGGTGCAAAGTTGCTATAAACTGAATATTGCCTTAATTGACAGGAATTTTTTGCAGGTATATAATTATTTTTGTTTATTTGTAGTATAAAAGGGGGAAAACCTGGAGATGAAATGGGACAGGGTACTCAGACTGTTTGCAGTAGTCATTGCTGTAGTCGTCATTGCTGTTTTTAGTGTGCAGCCCATCTTCCCGAATGTAAAATGGCTACCGCTGACAAAAGAAATACCTTTAGGTCTCGATCTGCAAGGGGGCGTTCATGTAGCATTGGAGGCCCATGATACAGAACAGGCAAAAGTAAACGATGAGAATATGAAGCAACTGCTGGAAGCCATTGAACGCCGTGTCAATGCCTTTGGTGTTTCGGAACCCATTGTTCAGCAAGAGGGAGACCGGCGTATTATTGTAGAATTAGCTGGTATTAAAGACCCGGATCAAGCTGTTCGAGATATTGTAAAGACTGCATTTCTTGAATTCAAGACCGAGGATGGCAAGACAATTCTTACAGGGGCAGATTTAAAGAATGCTGTGGAATCCAGCGATCCTGTTACCAATGTGGTGGAAGTAGGCTTGGAGTTTAACAAAGAGGGAACCCAAAAGTTCGCCGAGGCCACCAGTGCAAATGTGGGTAAACGTATTGCCATTATTTTGGATGGCAATGTATTACAAACTCCCGTTGTGAACGAACCCATTACCGGTGGAAAGGCTAGAATTACAGGCTATGCAAATCTAGAAGAAGCCCATACCATTGCTGTACTTCTTAAATCTGGTGCGTTGCCCTTAAAGACAGAGGTAATCGAAAAAAGAACTGTGGGTCCAAGCCTAGGGGCTGATTCCTTAAGCAAATCTATTAAGGCAGCAGCCGTTGGCTTAATTGCAATTTTGATTTTTATGTTGGGCTATTATCGTTTGCCCGGCATGGTGGCCAACTTTGCATTGGTGGTCTATGGGGTAATTGTAATAGCAATTTTTGCAGCCATGCATGTGGTTTTAACGTTACCTGGTATTGCAGCCTTTGTACTCTCCATGGGTATGGCAGTGGATGCTAATGTTATCATTTTTGAACGTATAAAAGAAGAACTCAAGAGTGGTAAAAGTTTGCGTTCTTCCATTGAATCAGGCTTTAAGAGAGCCTTTGTGGCAGTTCTTGACTCAAACGTCACAACCCTAATTGCTGCGGCAGTTCTTTTCTACTTTGGATCTGGTCCCATTAAGAGTTTTGCTGTGGCCCTTTCGGTGGGTATTCTAACTAGTATGTTTACAGCCATTACCTTTACCCGGTGGGTGCTGCATTTAACGGCAAGCACTGGCATTAAAAATACCAAATTATACGGTGCGCAGGGGAGGTAGATAACATGTTTCATATTATAAAAAAACGCAAAATATATTATATTATCTCCCTGGCCATTATCCTCATCGGGATGGTTTCACTGCTAACCAAGGGCTTAAACCTTGGCATCGATTTCACTGGAGGCAACATCGTTGAGTTGCAGTTTAAAAAATCGGTAACAGCAGAGTCTGTACGTGCTGTATTAGCTGAGTACAAGCTAGCAGATAGCAAAGTACAAACCAGTGGAGAAAATACCTATTTAATTCGTACCCATGCTTTAACACAGGAAGAAAGTGATAAAGCCTTTAACGCAATAAGTGAAAAATTGGGTGGGGCCACTGTTCTCAGAAATGAGTTGGTGGGTCCTGTGATTGGTAAGGAATTAACTAGGCAAGCAATCTTGGCTCTGGCCATTGCTTCTGTATTAATGATTCTCTATATTACCTGGCGTTTTGAATTTCTCCAGGGTATATCTGCCATTGGTGCACTTCTACACGATGTGTTAGTAATGGTGGGTATGGCATCCCTGTTGCAAATTGAAATTGACAGCACCTTTGTGGCGGCAGTTCTAACCATCATTGGTTATTCCATTAACGATACCATTGTTATCTTTGACCGAATTCGGGAAAACATGAGGAAAAGCCGTAAAGAGGATCTGGCGGATTTGGTCAACAAATCCCTTTGGCAAACCATGGCCCGGTCCATTAACACGGTGTTAACGGTGGTCTTTGTGCTGGTTGCATTACTGTTATTTGGTGGAAGCACCATTCATAACTTTGTGTCGTTACTGTTGATTGGTGTTATTAGTGGTGCCTACTCTTCCATCTTTAACGCCAGCCCGGTTTGGTTTGACTTGAGACGGATTCAGAAGGAACGCAAGGCTTCTGCAAAAGCCACTGCATAAAACAAAATATGCGCGGGGATAGAACCTCGCGCATATTTTTTACCTAAAAAGAGGAGGAAGAATATGTTAGAAAATCTTGTAAGAAAACAAACGGGTAACCGTATTATCGTTACTGTAATAGGTCAAGATAGGGTTGGTATTATAGCAAAGGTATCCAATATTTTAGCCACCCATCAAGTTAATATTTTGGACATCAGCCAAACCATTATGCAAGAGTTTTTTGCCATGGTTCTTATTGCAGATATGGAGAAAAGTGATTTGGACCTAGAGACAATCAAAGAGAAACTTAGTATCCTAGGACAGGAATTAGGCGTAAAGATTGAAGCACAGCATGAAGATGTATTTCGTTATATGCATAGGATTTAAAGAAGGGTGCTACAGGAGGATAAAATGTACAGTATAAATGAAGTTTTAGAAACCATCCGCATGGTCCAAGAAGAAAATCTGGATATTCGGACCATTACAATGGGAATCAGTCTGCGGGATTGTGCGGACGCCAACGCAGCGAAAGCCTGTCAAAGGATCTATGATAAGATTACAACCCAAGCAGCCAATTTGGTGAAAGCCGGGGAAGAAATAGAACGTGAATATGGTATCCCTATTATCAATAAACGGATTTCTGTTACCCCTATCTCTTTGGTTGCTGAAAGCAGCGATGCCAATAATTATACTCCCTTTGCAGAGGCCATGGATCGAGCTGCCAAGGAAGTGGGTGTAAACTTCATTGGGGGATTCTCTGCCTTAGTACATAAGGGATTTACAAAGGGTGACCGCATATTAATCAATTCCATACCGGAAGCTCTAGCTACGACGGAAAGGGTCTGCTCATCGGTTAATGTGGGTTCTACCAAGGACGGCATCAATATGGATGCTGTGTACCGTATGGGCCAGGTGGTTAAGGAATGTGCAGAGAGAACTGCCGATAAAGATGGTTTAGCCTGTGCCAAATTGGTGGTATTTTGCAATGTACCCGAGGACAATCCATTTATGGCCGGCGCCTTTCATGGCATTGGTGAGGCAGAGTGTGTCATTAACGTAGGTGTTAGTGGACCAGGTGTGGTTAAAAATGCTGTGGAGAAGGTAAAGGGAACTGATTTCGGAACTCTGGCAGAAACAGTTAAAAAGACAGCCTTTAAAATCACCCGCATGGGCGAATTGGTAGGTCGCGCTGCTGCTAAAAAACTAGGCGTACCCTTTGGTATTGTGGACCTGTCCTTGGCTCCGACACCGGCGGTGGGGGACAGTGTGGCCGAAGTACTGGAGGCCATGGGACTGGAGTGCTGTGGTACCCATGGCACAACGGCGGCCCTCGCCCTTTTAAACGATGCAGTGAAAAAAGGGGGGGCAATGGCGTCTTCCTATGTGGGCGGCTTATCCGGTGCCTTTATTCCCTTAAGCGAAGATGCTGGTATGATCCGGGCAGCGGAATGTGGAATACTAACCTTGGAAAAACTAGAGGCCATGACCTGTGTTTGCTCGGTGGGTCTTGATATGATTGCCATTCCAGGCGATACCACAGCGGAAACCCTCGCTGCCATTATTGCCGATGAAATGGCCATAGGTATGGTTAATTTTAAAACCACAGCGGTTCGAATTATTCCTGCCCCGGGTAAAACAGTGGGAGACCGTGTGGAGTTTGGCGGTTTACTGGGCCATGCACCGATTATACCTGTTAAACAAGCAGGTGCCCAAGAATTTGTGACCAGAGGCGGTCGAATCCCAGCGCCCATTCAAAGTTTGAAAAACTAAGTGACAATATAAATTGCTGAAAGGGCTTTTTAACAACCTGTTGGTATTAAAAAGCCCTTATGCATATCGAATACTTAAAAACTCTATTTTTTATCCTGAGGTGTTATTTTAGTGGAATCATATACCTATATCGTAGATGGGGAAAATGCAAAATGCAGGTTAGATGTCTTTCTGGCCAATCAATGTCAGGATATAAGCCGGTCCTATATACAAAAATTAATTGAAGATGGTTTGGTTACGGTGGATGGGAAACCAGCCAGAGCCAACCATAAATTGCGGGTAGAAGAAACCATCCATATGCAAATCCCTCCTGCCGAAGAATTAAAGGTTGAACCGGAAAACATCCCACTGGATATTTATTATGAGGATAGCCATGTGATTGTGGTGAACAAGCCCCGGGGCATGGTTGTTCATCCAGCAGAGGGAAATATCGCCGGAACATTGGTGAACGCCCTTTTATACCATTGTCACGATTTGTCCGGCATTAATGGGATCATGCGACCGGGTATCGTCCACCGCTTAGATAAGGATACTTCCGGGTTAATTATGGCGGCAAAACATGATCAGGCCCATCAAAGCCTGGCCCGGCAGTTAAAGGATAGAACTGTTACGAGGCGTTATCAGGCTTTGGTTCACCATAACATTAAAGGGGATTTTGGCACTATCAATGCACCCATAGGACGTGACCCTAGAGATAGACAAAAAATGGCTGTGGTTGAACGAAATTCTAAGAATGCAGTAACCCATTTTCAGGTCTTAGAACGATTTGGAGACTATACATTAATAGAATGTCGATTAGAGACAGGCAGGACACACCAAATAAGGGTTCACATGGCCTATATTGGATTTCCTCTGGTGGGAGATCCCAAATATGGACCTTCTAAATCACACTTTCATTTGGATGGACAACTGCTTCATGCGAAGGTGCTTGGTTTTCTGCACCCGGTTTCTGGAGAATATCTAGAATTTATAGCTCCTTTACCAGATGTTTTTGAGAATGTACTAGTCAAACTACGAGGTGCAAAAAATTAAAGTACCTGGAGTTAGTCTTTAGTAGAGATATGACCCCAGGTACTTTATTAACTTTCAACTTTAAATAAGGAAACATTTCTAAGAATAGCCCGAGGATCTATTTTTTACCGCCCAATAGTGCGGGAGCCAACATTTTTACACCACCCAGAGAGTAGCGGTATTTTAATGGAACAAATTCTTTAAGCCAGGAAGCTAATGACCCTTTAATTCTTAACTTTCTTATTTCCCCTAGGCCCCTGCCGCGTCCTATGGATATAAGGGTGCCAAGGGTAGAAGGGTAGTAAATCCTTTTTTTATGTCCCTGAATATCAGCAAAAATATTATAAGCTGCCACCTCCCCCAACCACAAAGGTTAAAGGCCATTTAAGATGCGATTTGGTAGGGATCTTGGATGCTTGATGAAAAATATTTAAAATTCTTTTTCGTAGTATGTCCAGGGAACTGTATAAGCTTCGTAAGGACATGCTGTTTTCCTTTAGCCCAGGGATGTTATAATACTCAGGTTCACTGCCTGTTTTTGTTATTTTAGCCCTGTCCTCTAAATTTAATACTATAATAATAAGGGAAAAGTTTTTTGCCCTGCATATAAAAAACGCCCCCGGTAAAACTAATTTGAGGAGGCGTTTTTTATGGAACAAGCTAATCAGGGGTTGTTTTCTTTACAAAAAAGAATAGATCTTTTGGCCAAGAACATGGAGAAAATGAAGCTGGCAGAATACATTGAACTGCTTGGGGATACCAAGCGCCTCTTGTGGGTGAATTTTATTTCAGGTATTGCCAGAGGGCTTGGAATTGCAGTGGGTTTTACAATTTTGGGAGCAATTTTACTGTTTTTTTTGCAAAAGCTAGTAGTGTTGAATTTACCTGTGATAGGTGGTTTTATTGCCCAGGTTGTTCAAATGGTACAGATAAAAATGTATTAGTGTTAATGGAACCAATTTAATACTTCGATAAAGAGTGCCGCTACTCCGGCAGCCATTAAGGGTCCCACCGGTTGACCGTTAAAAAAAATAATGCCGATTACGGACCCTACAATTAACCCAAAAATAATGCTAGGATCAATCTGCATCAACTTTAAGCCTTCGCTGTTTAGATGGGTTGCCAATATACCACCAACGATGGATAAAAAACCGGGAAGAGAAGATACATTATAAAGGAGATCCCTTGTGGTTACCCTGTCAGTTGCAATGGGCACTAAGATTGAAAGCAGTAAAAACAGTAAGCCCAATTCCAAGCCATGGGTTTCCAAATAAGGAAAAAGAAAATCCATTTTACTAAATTGAACAATTAATAAAACACTGGCGCAAATGGCAATGAGATTTGATTGGGCCACTAAGCCAATTAGTAGCAAAATTACCATGGTCATTTCTCCGGAATACATTACGATAGCTCCTTTTAATGGACAGGTTTTATTACAATATATGCGACCATAGTAAAGACTAGCACGATTAAATAAACCGCAGCCAGCCTAGCCCCATTCCTTATTTAGGTTTTTTCTGAAGGATAGCCTTTAAGGTGTCTGCCCTAAGACCCACCCGCAGGGCTTCTAAGGCCAGAACCTCATGGGGATTTATGTTACCAAAGTTAACATTGGGGCCAAATCGAATAATTAACTCCTGTTGTTGATCTTTTATCGGGGCTTCCCAGATTAAGCAAGTGGGGTCCCCAATGCTATGAACCAATTCTTCTAAATCAGACTGGATTAAATTACCTTCCTTATCATAGAGTCCCACAGCTTTACCAGACTCCCGACCTTCAACTATAACGTGAGCTGCTCCAAGGGATAAGTCATGGTTAACTAACTGAACTATTTCTTTAATCTCAAAGTCATCATTGGGATCTTTTTTGCCAACCTCCGACAATACTTTAAAACCCATATCCACAGCGGCGGTAATTGCTTCTGCACGTAAATCTAACGGCAAATCAATGGTACCGTCTGAGACTTCGATAGCGGTAAATCCAAAGTCCCTAGCCGTTGTCAAATATTGCTTTAGTTTGTCCTGAAGGATGGCCACTTCTAAAAAGGTACCACCGGGATAGATATCTACGCCGTGGGAACGAACCAAGTGAATCTTTTCTTCTAACATATTATTTTCGTACAAAGCTGAAGTACCAAACCCAAGTTTAAAAAAGTCAATATAACCTCCTGCCAAATTAAGAAGATCGCGGGTTTCACCTAAACCTAGCCCTTTATCGATGATCATGGTTAAGCCAGCAGTACGTGGCTTATTCATTCGGTTACCCAATGGGAATTGGAGTAGTTCCTGCCAGGTTTTTTTTCCCCCACCAGTGGTCATTTGCTAACAGCTCCTTTCACGGGTCCGTTACTGCGGAACCGTCCGACACCTCCTCCTTTTGTTACCCATGATAGAGCGAGGAATTAAGTATACCCTGAATTTAATTTATGCCAAGTGACACTGAGTGGTCACTGTTTTTAGGACTCGCCAGTATTTACCTGTCCAACCTCATTTATCCTTTCTTTTTTCATTTGGGGCATAGGTTTACGGACGATTAAATTTGATTCTGGGTGCCAAGCTAAGGACTTGTAGGCTATGAACGGTTGTTTTACCGGCATAATCAGAGTTTGTTTTGATTGCTTTTGCTTGGACGAATCATAGTTGTTACCTTGCGAAGTTTGAATTGCTTTTACTTTAATAAAGAAAAAAGCTAAAACAGCAGATATTACAGCAAGGCTGGCCGAGGCCCAAAACATCATATCGGAACCCTTTTCCACCAGCCAGCCAAACAAAGGCGGCCCTGCAGCAACACCAAGAAAACGAACACTACCATAGAGGGAGGTTACTAAGCCGCGTTCATCCTTATTGGTGGAACTGGTAATTAATGTATTTAAGCAGGGGAGTACTAAACCGGTACCAATACCGGCAACGGAAATGCCGGCAAAAAAGATGTAGACATTGTTAAAAAGAGGAAGTGTAACCAGGGAAGCACCGATTAAACCATGTCCAATAACCACTAGCCACTTCATTAGTTTGATTTTCTTTTTAATTAACGCCCCAGTAACATATGAAGTAGTACTCATGAATAAAACAGGGATAGCAAGGGCGGCACCTTTAATGACCCCATCAAGTCCGAATTTTTTTTCGAGATAGTCAGACAAAAAGAATAATACGCCAAATAAAATCAATAGGGCTGCAGAACCGGCAAAGAAGCTTGTTAAAAGCAAAGGTGATTTTTTTTTGAAAATATTTTTAATGGAACCCACATACTCATTTACTTTCTTGGGCTGCTTATTGGTTTCTGGTTCCTTGCAAATAAACCATACTCCCAGAATAACTACCGCAATGACAACGGGGAAGAAAAAGAAAATGTACCACCATGCTATTAAACCAATAAGTGCTCCTAAAATAGGACTGGCCACTTTACCTAAACCGTTGGATGCTTCAATAACACCTAAGGATTTAGCCCTTTCTTTTCCTTTCCATAGATCCCCGCAGAAGGCCATGGCAATGGGAGCCGTACCTGCAGCCCCGATACCTTGCAAAATACGACCACCCAAGATCCAAGGAAAAGCATTTTCTTTGAAAATAAGTGCCGCAGCACCTGCCAGAAGGCCACCCAGTCCATATAAAAAGAGTCCAGGGATAATGATTTTTTTTCTGCCAAAACGATCAGATAAAAATCCAGCAAAGGGAATTACAAGTCCGGCTGGTACTGAAAACAATGTAATAATTAAGCTTATTTGCATCTGAGAAACATTTAAGGACTTTGCCATTTGCGGAAGAACAGGAATTAACATGGAATTTCCAAGGACCATGATTAGAGGCACTCCGGCCAAAGCGGCCAGGGTATATTTATTCACCTTATTTTCTTGAATGTCAGTTGATGCAGCTTGTGACAAGAGAATCACGTCCTTTTTTGATAAGTAGGCAAAGGGTATTTTGTCTCCAAATTATTTTTAATATGCATTTCATGAGATGACTCTGCATATTTAAGTAAGGGAAAAAGTAGTAGCGGAGGGATTATATGTTTTTCGTTACTGACAAGATTGTTTTTGCCATGGCCATGCTGCGATGCATATCTGCCAGTATTGAGCTATCAGCGGCATTTTTTATGTTAAAATATGGCAAGGTAGAAACTGCTTTGAAAATAAACGCACTCCTAGCCCTGGTTGGTCCATCGGTAATGATATTGGTTATGACCCTTGGGTTGGTCGGCTTAGCAGGAAAGGTTTCCCTAAGTAAATTAGGAATTATATTTGCAGGAGTTGCTTTGATATTTTATGGCATAAGCCGACCTTAGATTGAGGTAGTTTGTTCGTTATTTATTTATCCTTTGGTTGACAGAGCTACCAACCAATGATAAACTTAGTTTCGATAAGAGATCCTTTAATTTGGTCCAGAGAGGCCGGTAAGGATATAGCTGCTCATTCAGAGTTAAACTATAGCTTACCGGTAACGGTAAGCTATTTTTAGCATATCAGAAGATGTTGTACATTTCACTCAAGCTAATTGTTCTAAGCTTTATTATTAGGAGGTGGCTGTTTATGAATGAGCTGGATTTAAAAGAAAAGGCTCAGATACTTGATGATAAAGGTATGAGGAGAGCAATGGTCCGCATAGCCCATGAGGTTATTGAACGTAATAAAGGTGTGGACAATCTCGTCTTAATCGGTATTCGACGTCGCGGTGTACCTTTAGCCCAACGTCTAGCCAAGTATATAAACGATATAGAGGGAACGGCTGTACCAGTGGGGATTCTAGATATTACTCTATATCGGGATGACTTAACAACACTGGCTAACCAACCCCAGGTTCATCAGACAGAAGTTACCTTTTCTATTACAGGTAAAAAAGTAGTGTTGGTGGATGATGTTCTTTATACAGGTCGTACCGTAAGGGCTGCCCTAGATGCAATTATGGATCTAGGAAGACCGGAAGTTGTACAACTGGCGGTTTTAATTGATCGTGGGCACAAAGAAATTCCCATTCGGGCAGATTACGTAGGAAAAAATGTGCCGACCTCTCGTAAGGAAGTTATTTCTGTACGTTTAACAGAAATTGATAAAGAAGAAAGAGTTGTTATTCTAGAAGGAATTGAATAAAGAATACCTGATAGGTACCTTTAAATACGGTCCAGAGAGGCCGGCAAGGTTTATTATCCCCAGAGAGGGGAATCAGGCTAAGAAAACCCAACGGGGATTAAGCCAATTTTGCCGGCCTCAACTAGGTATATGTATCTAGTTGAGGCTTTTGTATTGTTAGGAACGGGTTGTCCTGGAAAAAACTATATCTGAGAGAATAACTAAAGCAATTGCATGTAATTTTAACAAAGGGCCAATTTGTTGTTTTTAGGGGGGCTGAGAATATGTTTTGGCAAAGAAAGGATTTACTGGGCCTGAGGTATTTGACACCGGAAGAAATCAATTTAATTCTTGATACAGCAGTCCCAATGAAAGAAATCATCGGTCGTAAAATTAAAAAGACCCCTACTCTGCGGGGTAGGAGCATGGTGACCCTGTTTTATGAGAATAGCACAAGGACCAGATCCTCCTTTGATTTAGCAGGTAAATTTCTTAGTGCTGACACGGTGGGGTTAACTGCTTCCAGCAGTTCTGTGGCTAAGGGAGAGAGCCTGCGAGATACAGGACTAACTTTGACAGCCATGGGTGTTGATGTGGTGGTTATGCGGCATCCTGCCAGTGGTGCTGCAGAATACCTTGCTAAGTGTATTCCGGCGGCTGTGATCAACGCTGGGGATGGCACTCACGAGCATCCAACCCAGGCATTACTGGATATGTTTACCATCAGGGAAAAGAAAGGCAGCATGGCCGGACTAAAGGTAGTCATTGTAGGAGATATCCTGCACAGCCGAGTGGCTAGGTCCAATATTTGGGGTTTAACAAAAATGGGGGCTGAGGTAAGGGTGGTGGGACCCATTACCTTGATGCCCAAGGACATAGAGAAAATGGGCGTTAAGGTTTATCACCGCCTGGAGGATGCCCTGGAAGGGGCCGATGTAGTTAACGTACTGCGCATCCAGTTAGAAAGGCAACAGCAGGGGCTTTTCCCCTCCCTTCGGGAATACAGCAGGCTCTATGGAATTAACCAAAAGAGACTTGAATTAACGGCTTCTGATGCCATCATTCTACACCCGGGACCCATGAATCGGGGAGTTGAAATCGAACATCAAGTGGCCTATGGGAATCGCTCGTTCATAAATGAGCAAGTAACAAACGGAGTGGCGGTGCGTATGGCGCTGTTATATCTGTTAACAGGGGGTGAATATCATGCGTTATCTAATTAAAGGTGGCATCGTGGTGGATCCGGTGGCAGATACCTTAACCTGCACAGATATTTTAGTGGAAGAGGGAATGATTAAAGAAATCGGCCAATTAAGTGATTCAGAGGCAGAAGTGATTGCTGCGGAGGGAAACTATGTTTGTCCTGGCTTCATGGATATGCACGTTCATTTGCGGGAGCCAGGTTACGAATATAAAGAAGACATCGTTAGTGGGACTAGAGCTGCAGCCATGGGAGGCTTCACTTCAGTGGCCTGTATGCCAAATACCAATCCTGTGGCAGACAATGCAGCTATTATAAGCCATGTTTTAGCTAAAGCACGTAATGCGGCTGCCAGGGTTTTTCCCATTGGTGCTTTAACCAAGGGATCCCTGGGCAAGGAACTAACTGAGATGGCTGATTTAAAGGGTGCCGGTGCGGTGGCTCTTTCTGATGACGGCATGCCAGTGATGAATGCTGATATTATGCTTAGGGTTATGCAATACGCCTCTATGCTGGAAATGACAGTAATCTCCCATTGTGAGGATAACAAACTGTCTGAGGGAGGCCAAATGCACGAGGGTGCAGTTTCAGCAATGTTGGGTCTGAAAGGCATTCCATCACTGGCCGAGGAGATTATGGTAGCTAGGGATATCCTGCTGTCGGAATACACAGGGTGTAGGCTTCACTTGGCCCATATCAGTACCGAGGGCAGCGTAAGGTTGGTACGACAGGCCAAAGAAAGGGGAGTGCCGGTAACGGCTGAAGCAACGCCCCATCATTTTACTCTGACCGAAGAGGCTGTCCAAGGGTATAGCACAAATGCCAAGGTGAATCCCCCCTTACGCAGACAAACAGATGTAGAAGCAATTAAGGAAGGACTGCGTGATGGTACCATAGATGTGATCGCCACAGACCACGCGCCCCATGCTTACCACGAAAAGGATGTAGAATTTCAATATGCCCCCAATGGTATGATCGGGTTGGAAACGGCAGTGGGCTTAATCTTTACTCAATTGGTTCAACCAGGTATTCTGACGGTTCCCCAGGCTGTGGCAAAACTCACCTGCAATCCCCACAGAGTTTTAGGTCTTTCGGGAGGACGCTTGCTGCCGGGAACACCAGCTAATATAACAATCATTGACCCCAAGCTAAGCGAAGTGGTTGACCCAACAAAGCTACTCAGCAAGAGCAAGAATACTCCCTTTGGCCGCTGGAAATTAACAGGCCTGCCGGTATTAACAATGAAAGATGGACTATTAGTTATGCGAGATAGACAACTCCTAGAATAAAGGTACTAGATAAACATGCAATATGGTGTATAATTATACATTATTAAACTATATGACGGAGGTGTCTGGCATAATGGAAGCTTATTTAGTTTTAGAAGATGGAACTGTTTTTACAGGCAAAGGATTTGGAGCCACCGGGGAGCAGTGGGGTGAAGTAGTATTTAATACCGGCATGACCGGTTATCAAGAAGTTTTAACAGATCCATCCTACTGCGGACAAATCGTGGTGATGACCTATCCTCTGATTGGCAATTACGGTATCAATAAAGACGATTTTGAAGCGAAGAGTTCCTTTGTAAGAGGTTTTGTGGTTAAAGAAGAGTGCGACCGTCCCAGCAACTGGCGGGTTAGCAACAAAATACAAGAATTCTTGGCCAGAGAGGGTGTTCTGGGGATAGCTGGCATTGACACCAGAGCTCTCACCAGGCGTATACGAAACCACGGAACCATGCGGGGAATTATCAGTACCCAGGCCATGGATCCCCAAGAACTTGTGGCAAGGGCAAAAAACTGTCCACAAATATCTGGACAGGAGCTAGTACCTACAGTGGCCACCAAAGAGATCTATACTGTGCCGGGCGACGGACACAGGGTGCTTTTGATTGATTTCGGGGCCAAGGCTAATATTGTTCGGTGCCTGAACAACAGAAAATGCGAAGTCATTGTGGTACCACCTACCACAACAGCAAAGGATATCTTGGCTTTAAATCCAGAGGGCATTATGCTCTCCAATGGACCGGGAGATCCCACCGATGTTCCCTATGCAGTTGAGATAGTTCGAGATCTCATTGGCAAAGTACCTATTTTTGGTATATGTTTGGGCCATCAGATATTAGGATTAGCTGTGGGAGCAAAAACATATAAATTAAAGTTCGGACATAGGGGTGCCAATCATCCTGTTAAGGATTTAGAAAGCGGTCGTGTCTATATAACATCGCAAAATCACGGTTATGCGGTGGCTAAGGATTCCCTGCCAACAGATATGGAAGTAACCCATATTAATTTGAATGACAATACAGTGGAGGGTATGCGCCATTTGAATCTGCCGGTTTTCTCTGTGCAGTACCACCCCGAGGCTGCACCCGGACCGATGGACTCTGAGTATTTGTTTGAAAATTTTCTCGACAACATGAAAAAATATACAGCAGTATGAGGGAGGGTAATCCATGCCCAAAAAGCAGGGGATTAAAAAAGTTTTGGTAATAGGTTCTGGCCCCATCGTCATTGGCCAGGCAGCTGAATTTGATTATGCGGGAACTCAAGCCTGCCGTTCATTAAAAGAAGAGGGACTGGAAGTAATACTGGTTAACTCTAATCCAGCCACCATTATGACCGATGCCAATATGGCTGATAAAGTATTTATTGAACCTTTAACACCGGAGTTTGTCACCCGTGTCATACGGCAAGAAAAACCGGACGGTTTATTACCAACTCTGGGGGGACAGGTTGGCCTAAACATCGCATTGCAACTGGCCGAGCAGGGAGTTTTGGATGAAGAGGAAGTTCTTTTACTGGGAACTCCCTTGGATGCCATCCGTAAGGCTGAAGACAGGGAAATGTTTAAACTCATGATGGAACAAATTGCTGAACCGGTTCCGGAAAGCACCATTGTTTGTTCGGTTTGGGAAGCAGTGGAGTTTGCTGATGACATTGGATATCCGGTCATTGTGCGTCCAGCCTATACGCTGGGTGGTACCGGCGGCGGGATAGCCAAAAACCAGGAAGAACTCAAGGCGGTTGCCATTCGGGGCTTAAAACATAGTTTAATTGGACAGATTTTAGTTGAACGCAGTGTGGCTGGTTGGAAAGAAATTGAGTATGAAGTAATACGGGACAGTGCTGATAATTGTATTACAGTTTGTAATATGGAGAATTTTGATCCAGTGGGTGTTCACACCGGTGATAGCATTGTGGTGGCACCCTCTCAGACCCTCAGTGACCGAGAGTACCAGATGCTTCGCAGTGCATCATTAAAGATCATACGTTCCCTTGGCATAGAAGGTGGTTGCAATGTGCAGTTTGCATTGGACCCACATAGTTACCAATATTATGTAATAGAAGTGAATCCCCGGGTCTCCCGCTCCTCGGCACTGGCTTCCAAAGCAACGGGTTATCCCATTGCCAAGGTGGCCAGTAAAATTGCCATTGGTTTGACACTGGACGAAATTCGTAATTCGGTAACAGGGAAAACCTATGCTTGTTTTGAACCCACCCTAGACTATGTGGTGCTAAAGTTTCCCCGCTGGCCCTTTGACAAATTTACCGATGCCGACCGTACCCTAGGTACACAAATGAAGGCCACTGGTGAAGTCATGTCCATAGACAGAACCTTTGAGGCTGCCTTAATGAAGGCCATCCGTTCGTTGGAAGTGGGAATCCACGGTTTGCAATTGCCAGAATTAGCGGGTTTATCAGAACCAGAGCTGATAGCAAAGTTAATAAAGGCCGAAGATCAACGGCTGTTTGCCATTGTAGAGTATTTTCGACGGGGTGGTAGCGTTCAGCGGGTTGCTGAATTAACTTCCATTGATGTTTTCTTCCTGGAAAAGATTTATCATGCCCTGGCCTTTGAAAAGCAGCTTGCGGCTGAGGGTAAAACAAAACTGGGTAAAGATACCTTGTTGATTGCAAAAAGAATGGGGTTATCGGATCAATACATTGGTTGGCTGGCGGGAATGACGGAGGCCCAGGTAAGGGGATTAAGGCAGAGCTTTGGCCTTGAGCCGGTCTACAAAATGGTAGACACCTGTGCTGCTGAGTTTGAGGCCGCAACACCCTATTACTACTCTTGTTACGAAACCGAGAATGAAGCCCAGCCCACCAATAGAAATAAAATAGTTGTTTTGGGTTCCGGTCCCATTCGGATTGGCCAGGGCATTGAGTTTGACTATTGTTCGGTTCATTCCGTGTGGGCCTTAAAAGAAGAGGGCATCGAAGCCATAACAATTAACAATAACCCGGAGACGGTGAGCACAGATTTTGACACTTCCGACCGACTATATTTTGAACCTCTGGTAGCAGAAGATGTGATGAACATTTTGGAAAAAGAAAATCCCCTGGGAGTTATTGTCCAATTTGGTGGACAGACTGCCATCAATCTGGCAAAACCTCTGGAAAAAGCAGGTTATCAAATTTTGGGAACTTCTGTGGATGCCATAGATATTGCCGAAGATAGGGAGCGCTTTGATAAACTGTTGGTAGACTTAGATATACCAAAACCGCCGGGAAGGACTGCCTATTCCCTGCAAGAGGCAACCGCCATTGCCGGGGAAATCGGATTCCCGGTACTGGTACGACCCTCCTATGTACTGGGAGGACGGGCCATGGAGATTGTCTATTCCCAAGAAGAACTTCATGCCTATATGGAAAGGGCTGTAAAGGTAACCCCGGATCACCCGGTTTTGGTGGATCACTATATGGTGGGCAAGGAATTTGAGGTGGATGCCATTTCTGATGGCAAAACCGTGTTGATTCCAGGAATTATGGAGCATATAGAACGGGCAGGCGTTCATTCCGGTGACAGTATCTCGGTTTATCCAGCCCAAACCCTAACACCTACCCAGATTGAACAAATGGTAAGTTATACAGAGCGTTTAGCCCGGGCCTTGGGCGTTAAGGGGTTGGTGAACATCCAGTATGTTCTCCACGAAGGACAGATCTATGTCATTGAGGTAAACCCCCGCTCCAGCCGTACTGTACCCTACCTAAGCAAAGTAACGGGTGTTCCCATGGTGAACCTTGCTACCAAATGTGCAATGGGTAAAACCTTGGCAGAAATGGGTTATCCAGGAGGTCTGCTGCCGGAAACAGGTCTGGTGGCTGTAAAAGCACCTGTGTTCTCCTTTGGCAAACTGTTAAATGTAGATGTATCCCTGGGCCCTGAAATGAAGTCTACCGGCGAGGTGCTGGGGGTGGATCGTCACTTCTCGGTGGCCTTATATAAAGCTTTAATGGCCGCAGGAACAAGCTTTCCAAAACAGGGAACAGTTCTTGCCACCATTGCGGACCGTGATAAAGAAGAATCCCTAGCAGTAATTCAAGGACTGGTGGAGTTGGGATATACAGTGTGCGCCACCAAGGGTACGGCGGCATTTCTGCAACAACATAGCATTGAGGTTAAAGAGGTCAATAAGGTAGGCGAAGGCGGAGAAACCATTGTTGATCTAATTAAAGCAGGCAGCATCAACCTGGTAATTAATACCATTAGTCGAGGGAAGGAACCCCAGAGGGATGGTTTTAAGATCCGAAGATCTGCAGTGGAACATGGTATTCCATGTTTAACCTCCATGGACACTGCCTGGGCCATGTTGGAAGTGCTTTACGGAATACAGGAAGGTGAAGTGCCAGATTTAATTCCTCTCCAGAATTACATGAACAAATAGAGAAATCCTTGCCAATTTTGGCGAAAAAAGAGTAAACTTAAGACAGATTTCAAATATGAATGGAGGGGAATCGATGTCGAAAGTTTTTGACGCAAAGGTTCTTGCGGTATATATGGTAGCACCGAATACCTATTATATGGAGTTTGATGCTCCGGATATTGCCCGGCTGGCAGTGCCGGGCCAATTTGTGCATGTACGTTGCGGTGAAACCAACGATCCATTGTTGCGTAGGCCCATATCCATCCATATGGTAAGTCGTCCCAAGGGCGTCCTGGCTCTACTATTTAGGGTTGTGGGCAAAGGAACGGAGATATTATCCCAACAAAAACCCGGGGACAGGGTTAACATGATGGGTCCTTTGGGAAGAGGATTTACCTTGCCGCTCCCAGGTTCGAAGGTAGCTGTGGCGGCTGGCGGTATTGGCGCAGCCCCGCTGGTCTTTTTAGTACAGGAACTTGCCAATATAAAATGCCAGGTTACGGTTTATCTAGGTGCCAGGGATAAAAGAAGCATTCTCTGTGATGGACAATTTATACAAATGGAGGCAGAGGTGGTCATAGCCACAGATGATGGTTCCCTAGGCTTTAAGGGAACCGTGCCGGAATTAATGAAGAGACATATGGATTGGCGTAAAACAGCCATGACCTATGTCTGTGGACCTGGCATTATGATGAAAGAAATATCTACCATGTTAGCAGAAGCAGATGTGCCGGGAGAAGTTTCACTGGAAGAGCGGATGGGCTGCGGTGTTGGAGCATGCCTATCCTGTGCCGTAAAAATTTCTCATCATGGTCAAATAAGCAATAAAAGAGCTTGTTTCGAAGGACCCGTATTTCCATCTTGGCAGGTGGTTTGGGAATGAAACTAAATTTAGCAGTTAAAATTGGCCAATTGGACATGATCAATCCTGTTACCACGGCCTCCGGCACCTTTGGGTATGGACAGGAATATTCCCCCTATGTGGATCTTAATCAATTAGGAGCCATTGTAGTAAAGGGAACAACCCTAGAACCTAGGGAGGGAAACCCCACCCCAAGGTTAGTAGAAACTCCTTCTGGTATACTAAATTCCATTGGTCTACAAAATTCTGGGGTGGATTATCTGCTTGAACATTATGTTCCGTTTTTTAAGAAACTACAAACCAACGTAATTGTTAATATTTCTGGTAATACAGCAGAAGAATATGGTCAGTTGGCTGCCCGATTAGATGAAGCAGATGGAATTGCGGCCCTTGAGGTCAATATATCCTGTCCCAACGTAAAGAAGGGCGGCATGGCCTTTGGTGGAGATTTCCGCACAGCTGCAGAAGTAACAAAGGTGGTGAAAAATTCTACTGCATTGCCGGTGATTGTTAAGTTATCCCCCAATGTTACAGATATTGCTGAAATTGCCCGGGCAGTGGAAGGGGCAGGGGCAGATGGGCTATCGGTTATCAATACTTTGTTGGGTATGGCCATCGATGTCCGTAAGAGAAAACCCGTGTTGGGGAATACTATGGGTGGTTTGTCAGGTCCGGCTGTAAAACCAGTGGCCCTGCGGGCGGTCTGGCAAGTGTACAAGGCTGTTCATATTCCAATCATAGGTATGGGCGGCATCATGAATGCTACAGACGCACTGGAATTTATCCTTGCCGGTGCCCAAGCGGTGTCTGTGGGAACGGCTAATTTTGTTAACCCCTATGCAACTAAAGAAATTATCCAGGGTATGGAAAAATACTTAATGGAAAACGGCATAGGCGATATAAACGAGCTAGTGGGAGCAGCGCATTTGTAAATTCCCTAAGAAAACTTTCTCTTTTGGAGGTTTTATGAATCATAAAGAGCAAACGGCCAGAGAAAAATTAATAGTAGCTCTGGATGTTGATACAGCAGAAGAAGCAGTAACTCTAACCAAGAAACTCACTCCCTATGCGGCATTCTTTAAAGTGGGTATGCAGTTATTCTATAGCCATGGGCCGGAGATCATTCGTATAATCAAGGATCAAGGGGCAAAGGTGTTTTTGGACTTAAAGCTCCACGATATTCCCAATACCGTTGGACAAGCAGCAAGGGTCCTGGCAGGGCTGGGAGCGGACATCATCAATGTCCATGCTGCCGGAGGAGTGGATATGATGCAGGCGGCTGCCAATGCAGTTAGGCAAAGAGCTTACTCCTTAGGAATCCCGGCCCCCATGATAATTTCAGTCACTGTACTGACCAGCATTGACCAAAGGATCTTTGAGCAGGAGTTGGGAATGCCTGGCACCATTCAGGATAAAGTAAAAAAATGGGCGGTTATGACTCAGAAAGCAGGCTTGGACGGCGTAGTAGCATCGCCCCGGGAAATACAAATCATACGGGAAGCTTGTGGGACGGCTTTTAAAATTATTACACCGGGCATCCGGCCGTCCTGGTCCGTGAGCGGTGACCAAAAAAGAATCATGACACCGGCTAAGGCAATTCAACAGGGGACATCCTACCTGGTTGTGGGTAGGCCCATTACTGGCGACAAGGACCCGGCTGCGGCTGCCCAAAGAATATTGTCAGAAATAACAGAGGTACTTTAAATATGGTTCGCTTTTTAGTCGTCCTGATGGGTACCGTCTTTATTGATTTGTACACTAAGTATATGGTTATGAACAAAATGGCCGAGGGACAGACCATACCTGTATGGCCAGAAGTTTTCCATTTAACCTACATTCAGAATCCCGGAGCAGCCTTTGGTATGTTGGCCGGCAAAACCTGGATATTTATCGGAATTACCTTGGCAGTGTTAGGTGCTATGGTCCTTGGCTACCGTTGGATAAGCCAAGCCGGTGTACTTTATCAATGGGCCCTTGGCATGGTGGCAGGAGGGGCCCTGGGCAACTTGGTGGATCGTATTCGATTTGCTAAGGTTATTGATTTTCTTGATTTTAGAATTTGGCCTATTTTTAATTTGGCCGATACGGCCATATGTATTGGGGTGGCATTCATATTATGGGATGCCCTGGGAGAATTTAGAGCAACAAGAAAATGAGGTGTCTGTTGACATGAATAGAGAAGAGATAATAGATATTTTTACAAAAACCGGGGCTATGTTGTCCGGCCATTTTCGTTTAACTTCCGGTAAACATAGCAATCGATATTTTCAATGTGCTCAGGTGCTGCAGCATCCGCAATACACCCAGAAACTCTGCCAAGAACTGGCAAATCGTTTCGAGAACCAGGGTGTTCAGACAGTTATTGGTCCAGCTATGGGTGGTATTCTAGTTTCCTATGAAGTGGCTAGGTCCCTGGGTGTACGCAGTTTGTTTACGGAAAGAGAAAACGGCAAGATGTCCCTTAGACGCAGTTTTTCCCTGCAGCCTGGAGAAAAGGTATTGGTAGTGGAAGATGTTATCACCACCGGGGGATCTGTGGCGGAAGTTATTGAGGTGGTTAAAAGTTTGGGTGGTGAAGTTGTAGGAGTAGGAGTGCTGGTTGACCGCAGCAATGGCAAGGCCAACCTTGGTGTAAGAACTGAGGCCCTATTAACGGTTTCGGTGGAAACCTACGACCCGGACAACTGTCCCCTATGCGACCAAGGACTACCGGCTGTAAAACCCGGCAGTCGACAAATAACCTAGTATTGGAACCGATAAAACTCCTCCTCATGGTGCAAACTATAGGAGGGTTTTTAATTTTTTGGAGGTGTTACCATGCCCGAGAACAGAAAGAAGGTCATCTATCTGGTGGTGGATTCCTTTCATCCTAGGGCATTGGAACATTGTATGGCACAGGGGAAGCTGCCGACCCTTTCATATTTAATTCAAAAGGGTTCATTACACAAGGCTTGCATTTCTGCCTTTCCCACCGCAACTCCGACTTGCACCAGTACACTGGCTACCGGGGTATCGCCGACAGAACATAGAATTCCAGGGATGGTATGGTACCATCGGGGTGAAAGGAGAATTGTTGATTACGGGTCTACTTGGCTATCTTTTATAAAGAACGGCATTATACAAACAGTACAGGATTTTGTTTATAATCTGAATCACAAGCAATTGGGATGGCAAATACAAACGATTTATGAGAATTTAGAGTCAAAGGGATATTATACTGCAGCGGTTAACCCCCTTATCTATAGAGGAAACAAAGAATATATCGCCCATATCCCGTTTATATTAAAGCTTATTACACTATTTCAACTGGAGGATATGACAATCTATGGCCCAAAGGGTCTTTCCTTAGGGCGTACCCATCAGCCCCCGGGAGACTTGCGTCAGAGTATCAAAGAGTTTCGTTATTGGAGAAAATTTGGCATAAATGACAAGTTTGCTGTAAAAGCAACCCAATGGTTCCTAGGGCAACAAAACAGTCCGGATTTACTAAGCGTTTATCTGCCGGATACCGACAGCATTGCCCATGCCAAAGATCCTGATTGTTGCGAACCCTGCTTGACAAGGCTGGATAAACATCTGGGAAGTATCCTTAACTGTTTTGGTAACTGGGACAAAGCACTGGCAGAGAGGGTATTTATTATTGTCGGAGATCATGCGCAATCTGCCCTAATACCGGGAAAAAAGGCTTTGGCTAATGTGCCGGAAATACTTGGGTTGTACTCCCAGCTCAGGGCGGGTGAAGATTTTACCCATGATAAGGATATTGTAATATGTTCCAATGAACGCATGGCCTATATTTATCTATTACGGTATCAACGGGGTATGAAGGAAAATATTGTTGCTTGCTTGTTAAAGGAAAAGAAGATAGATCAAATTGTCTGGAAAGCTGACGGTTGGTATCATGTTGCCACAGACCGAGGAAAGCTTTCCTTCTCTATGGGAACCGGCCATCACGATTGCTATGGCAATCAATGGCAAGTCAAAGGGGAGAAGGGCGCGTTGGATTTAAAACTGGATGGAGAATCTATCCAGTATGGTGATTACCCCAATGCTTTGGAACGCATTGCTCAATGTTTAGATAATCCCCATGCTGGGGATTTTGCAGTCACTGCTAAACCTGGCTTTATCATTCATGGAGAAGGGGCACCAAGGTGGCCGGGCAGGGGAAGCCATGGCTCCCTGTATCGGGAAGATTCATTGGTTCCTTTAATCATAAGCGGGGCTCCTGCTAAAATGGAGAAGCCCCGGCTGATGGATATAGTTTCCTTTCTTAAGTCCTTGTTTTTATGATTTATCACTGTAAGGTATTTCGGTTGGCATGAGCTCTTAATCTTTTTTTGCAGCCAATTGGTCCACCAGTTCCTCGCTGGGCGCGACATAGAGGGTTTGTTGGTTATCGTATATAACCATCCCCGGTTTGGCACCCTTGGGTTTGCGTACATGCCGCCGCAGAGTGAAATCAACCGGCACCTTCCCGGATTGTCTTGATTTACTAAACCAAGCAGCGAGGGTGGCTGCTTCTAGTAAAGTTTGATTTGGCACTTCTCCCGCAGGATTACGAATGATGACGTGAGAGCCTGGAATATCTTTAGTATGCAACCAAATGTCGTCCTCGCTGGCCAGACGTAAGGATAGGTAATCATTTTGTTTATTATTTTTACCTACCAAAATGGTAAAGCCCTCGGAAGATAGAAAAGACATGGGTTGGGGACGAAGTTTTTCTTTTTGAGAGCGATTTTTAACCTGTTGTATTTTAGGCTTAAGGTAGGCTTGCTCTTCTAATTCACTACGTATTTCCTTTAGATCCTCCTGATACATTGCTTGGGAAAGGGCCGTATCCACTGCATCAAGATAGTTCAGCTCGGATTCTGCCTGCTCCAATTGTTGGGTCACTGCATTCCGGGTATTTTTAGCCTTCAAATATTTTCTAAAGTATTCCTGGGCATTTTGGGAGGGGGTTAACGACGAATCCATTGCGATGATTGTTTCTGTTCCCGCTGGATCATAAAAGTTTTGCACCCTGGCCTCTTTTCCCTGGTCAATTTGATACAGATTTGCTGTCAATAACTCCCCAAAGATACGATACTCATCAGCTTTTTCGGCGGAGGCGAGGGATTTCTGATAGAGTGATATCTTCTTTTTTAAGCGACCGATTTCCTTGCGGACTGTCTGTAAAAGAGAATGGCGGAAGGACTCCAATTGTCTGAGTTCGATAATTTTTCTATAGTAGCCATCCAAAACATGACTGATACTGCCTGTTTCTTTTTTGAAAAACTTTAGATGTGATAGATCAATGGCAGAAAAATCCACTGGTAATTCGCGGCGGTCCAAAAGTAGTGTGGGTTGAAAGTACCCCTTTTCAAGTAGCTCACCAAGGTATTGAATTTGTTGCCACAGTTGAGTTAATTCATAATCGCCACAGTGTTCTAATCTATAGTCAACTGCCAACCCTGCCCTGAACACCAACTCCCGACAGGTTAAGGGCCCCACACCGGCAATTCTCTGTAAAAAAATATCTGTAACCTTGAGGTCAATATCCCCGGACATCAAGATCTCTCTAAATTGATCCTCCGTTAGCTTACGGGGATCGAATTTGCTTTGCTCCGGAGGCGACAGGTAAGGACGATTCGGTAAAACTTCCCGATAACGGGAAACGGCATGGGAGTAACGATGAATGCCATCCAAAATAGTGTTAGTTGTGGGATCCACCAGTAGTATATTACTATGTTTTCCCATGACCTCGCAGATTAAATGCTTTTCTCCGGGACGGCCCAGTTCGTCGCGGGAATCTACGGTAAATTGCAAAATTCGTTCTAAACCAATCTGTTCCACAGAACGAATGCGACCGCCTTCAAGGTGTTTGCGCAGCACCATACAAAAGATCGGCGGAGATAGGGGATTTACATGGGAGGCTTGGGTAAAATGAATGCGGGCATCCCGAGCATCTGCAGAGATAAGGAGCCTTTGTTTACCCTTTTCTCGGGTATGAATAACCAGTATAAGTTCATGGGTAGTGGGTTGTTGGATTTTCTCAACCCGACCTCCCACTAATCCACTTGTCAGCTCTTGGGCCACAGCGGCCATGACCAAACCATCAAATGCCATTTTGTATCTTCTCCTTCCACTCCTCTTATTTTAACGAACCCTATGAACGATGTCATCCTATATTCCATAGGAGAATAAAATCAAAATCAGCGTTACCTAAATAATGGGTCTTTTTTCAGGACAGGCTGAATAAATTTAAAATTAATACAAGGACAAACCTGTATTTTGGAGGGGAGACACAATGACTACGCGTTGGTTTGAAATGGGGAGACAGGAGGTCATAGACAAACTGGGAAGCTGTCCCGAAAAAGGATTGGACGAGCAACAGGCCAGAGAAAGGTTGGAGAAAATTGGTCCTAATAAGTTAACCAGCTCTAAAAAAAAATCACCATGGAAAATGCTTTTGGATCAATTTAAAGACTTTATGGTTTTAGTCCTGATTGCAGCGACCTTTGTGTCAGGCATGTTAGGAGAATGGGCCGATGCAGTGACCATTATGATAATTGTTGTTGTCAATGCAATCCTTGGTTTTGTGCAGGAGTTTCGAGCGGAAAAATCAATGGAAGCACTAAAGGCTCTAACAGCACCGGAGGCTTTGATAATTCGTGATGGTATTGAAAGGAAAATTCCGGCCTCTGATCTGGTTCCCGGTGATATTGTTTTATTGGACACGGGCGATAAGGTTCCGGCAGACCTTAGGCTACTGTCTGTAGCCAATTTAGGAGTTGAAGAATCTGCTCTTACCGGTGAATCCAACCCTGTAAAGAAAAGGGTGGAAAATATGGCCGACCAAAGTGAAGTTAGTTTAGGTGACACCCATAACATGGCCTACATGGGAACGGTGGTTGTCCGTGGTAAAGGTAAGGGCATCGTTGTAGCCACAGGGATGTTTACTGAAATGGGTCATATAACAAAGATGATTCAAGAGGCGGCAGAAGAACAAACACCCTTGCAAAGAAGGTTAGATCAACTGGGTAAAGCCCTAGTTGTCTTTTGCCTTTTAATCTGCGCCCTGGTTGTGGTGCTTGGCGTTATGCGGGGAGAGCCAGTTTATCAAATGTTTTTAGCAGGGGTAAGCCTTGCTGTGGCAGCGATTCCTGAGGGGTTGCCGGCCATTGTAACCATTGCATTGGCCATAGGGGTGCAAAGAATGATTAAAAGAAATGCCATCATTCGACGATTGCCTGCAGTGGAAACCTTGGGCTGTGCCACAGTTATTTGCAGTGATAAAACAGGTACACTGACAGAAAACCAAATGACAGTTCGGGAGGTGTTGGTAGGGAACACTAAGGTTAGAGTTAGCGGAGAGGGATATGATCCGAAGGGAGAGTTCCGCTTTGATGGTCCTAAGGGTCCAGAATTCTCTTTGTTGTTAAAATGCGCTGCCCTTTGTAACAATGCTAAATTAACCAAAGGTGAAATTACGGTCGGTGGTATTTTTAGAAATTTAAATAAAGGCAATCTTTCCCGAGTATGGGGAGTTGCAGGGGACCCTACCGAAGGGGCCTTAATGGTTATGGCCGCCAAGGGTAAGATCTGGCGAAAGGACCTGGAAAGTGATGAACAGCGAATAATGGAATTTCCCTTTGATAGTATTCGTAAACGCATGTCAGTTATATATCAGGATACTAAAGGCAATTTAACTGCCTATGCAAAGGGTGCCCCGGATGTGATGCTGGATTTATGTACCCATATCCAACGGGATGGTAGGGTGATTCCTTTAAGTGATCATACAAAGCAGGAAATTCTAAAGAAAAATTCTGAGATGGCCAATAACGCATTGCGGGTTCTGGCCCTAGCCTATCGGAATTTGGGGACTGTTACTGCCGAGGACGACTTAAATGAAGATCAAGTGGAACAACAATTGATTCTGCTGGGATTAGCGGGGATGATTGATCCGCCCAGACCCTCGGCCATTCAGTCCATTCAAGCTTGCCGTCGTGCAGGCATTCATACAGTCATGATTACCGGTGACCATCAATTAACTGCCCAAGCGGTGGCGAAAGAATTAGGTCTCCTAGCCAGGAATGCCAAGGTATTAACCGGTGCTCAATTGGATCGGCTCGATGATGATGAACTGCAAGCCCAAGCAGAACTCACTTCGGTATATGCAAGGGTTACACCAAAACATAAATTACGTATTGTCAGGGCATTAAAGTGCAATGGGCATGTGGTGGCTATGACCGGTGACGGAGTCAATGATGCCCCAGCAGTAAAAGAAGCAGACATTGGTGTAGCCATGGGAAAAGCCGGCACAGATGTAACGAAGGAAGCCTCAGCAATGGTGTTGGCCGATGATAACTTCAGTACCATTGCAGCAGCCATTGAAGAGGGAAGGGCGATCTACGATAACATTCGGAAGTTTATCCGTTATTTGCTTTCTTGCAACGTGGGAGAGGTATTAACGATGTTTTTAGCTGTGTTGATGGGCATGCCGTTACCGTTATTACCCATTCAAATTCTTTGGATGAATTTGGTGACCGATGGATTACCGGCCATGGCATTGGGGGTGGATCCGCCGGAGAAGGATATTATGTATCGACGCCCCAGGGATCCTCAGGAAAGTGTTTTCTCCCAAGGGCTAGGGTGGAGAATTATGAGCACCGGCACTATCTTTGCACTGGGTACTTTGATAGCCTTTGCCGTAGGTTTGATGATGGGTCAAGTGGAACTGGCAAGAACCATGGCCTTTAATACCCTGGTTTTCTTTCAACTATTTTTTGTGTTTTCTTGCCGATCGGAAAGACACTCTGTTGCAGAAATTGGTATGTTTGGAAATCCTCATTTAGTTTTGGCGGTGATAACGTCGGCTTGTCTGCAACTTTCGGTTAACTATATCAGTTTCTTGCAACCCATTTTTCACATCACCCCACTTGAACTTAAGCATTGGGTCGTTGTTTTAAGTATTGCCTTGGTACCCCAGGTGCTTAGTTCCCTCGGTAAGGCCATAAAGGACAGAGCAAAGGAAAAAATCATGTATATCAAAGCATAAGAAAAACCCGGGGAACATTCCGGGTTTTTCTTATGAAATCAGAAAGTATAAAACTTTCCGATTTCATAAGGGCAACTAAGGCTTACGCCGTCGCCTAAAGGCTCTCGTGCCCTATAGGGTATGGCGTAAGCCAAGTTTTCTTTAACACCTATACTTTAAAACGGGCAGCTGTTTCTCTTAATTCCTCGGCCATATTTGAAAGGGTTTCACTGGAAGCGGCCAGTTCTTCCATAATGGCTGTTTGCTCTTCGGCCGAACCGGCAATGTTTTGCACACCGGAAGAAATTTGATGGGTGGATGACGCAACGTCTTGTATTTGGCTATTTAATTCTTGAATGGAGGAAAGTATTTTTTGGAATGAACTGGCAACTTGCTTGACAATTTTGGTTCCTTTATCAACTTCATCCATTTCCGTAGCCATGGTATTGACAGCATTACTGGACTCGGTCTGTATGGAAAAAATTAAATCCTTAATCTCTTTGGCTGCGGTGGCACTTTCCTCAGCTAACTTCCTAACCTCCTCAGCCACCACTGCAAAACCTCGTCCCTGCTCACCGGCCCGGGCTGCTTCAATGGCAGCGTTTAATGCCAAAAGGTTTGTTTGTTCGGCAATTTGAGTGATCATTTCTACAATCTGTGTAATGCGACCGGAGGTGTGATTTAGTTCATTAATAACCCCGGCTACTTTTTCGGTAGAATCTTTGATGGATTGCATTTGATGTTCAATTTGATTGAGTTCCTGATGGCCGTGATCCGCAGATTGATTTGCCATCTCGGAGGCTGTATGTACCATTGCAGTGTTTTGAGTTACTTTTTCTACAGTTGCTGCCAGTTCTGTCAAGGTAGTAGCAGCTTCGTTAGCTGATGCTGAACACTGTTGGGTGCTAGAGGTTAATTCTTGGCTGGCTGCAGAAACTGTTCCAGCCTTTTCTGATATATGGAGCACCAGATCCTTCAGGGCGATGGACATTTGGTTGAAGGCTGTACCCAGCTTGCCCACTTCATCGCGGTTTTTGATGTTAATTTCTTCTCCGGTCAGATCTCCCTCGGCAATTTTAGCTACACTTTGTTCCAAAAGAACAATGGGTTTAGCGATGATGTTTGATGCATAATAAGCAACAATGAGGCTGCTCAATAGGGAAAATATAATAATCACGGTAATAAGAGTAATTAAGTCTTTGACTGCTTCCTTAACACGGTTATGTTCGATTGTTACTAAGCTATTAACATATGCTATTAAATTTTGCCCAGCAGTTACCGTATTGCCGATGGTTCCTTTATCCGCTAAGGTCTGCATTTGGATACTTTTTAAGGTGTTAAATTCCTTTGCGTCTCCATTGATAATTTGATCCTGAGAAGTGGCTTGACGAATATTAATTAAGTTTCCTGCATAGGCCTTATAGATTGAAACCTGCCGATTATATTGATTATAGAATTCTTTACCCTTTTGGGTTTTCAGAATGGATCGAAGCTTGGCTAAAGAAGCATTGGTTTCAGACATTTTGCTGTTGTGTTGTTCCAAATAGTCCATATCCCCGGTTATCAGATAGTTTCTTAGATCTAGGGCTGATTTTTGCAGAAGAATCAGGGATTCATTGGTCTGATTGATAACAAGAACTCGTTGATCAATTAATTGATCGTAGTTTGTCATTATTTTGTGCATATTGTTGTAGGACAAGCCCCCTACAAGTAGCAGTAAAGTAATAAGTAGCCCAAAGCCAGTAAAAAGTTTTCTTTTAATGGGAAATGCATTATTGGAAATCTTAGCTTCAAAAAAATCACATTTTCTGCAGAAAGGGATTTTTTCTGCCACTGTTCCTTGAACCTCACCGGTGCAAAGGGTTCCCGGGACTTTCCAACAATTTATGCCCTGGCTCTGTGTGAAGGCAGGACAAGCTAATTTTCTATCTTCTGGACAATTTAGATAATCCCAACAATTGGCCATTTTAATGTTCCTCCCCGATAATAAGTTAAAAATTGCCAATATTTTCAACCATATTATTTATATTCTATCAACATATCCATGCGCAGTCCATATAAAGATTCAAATAACTCATTGCAAACAGGACATCTAAATACCTGCCAAAACGATATACAATGTACATTTTAATAATAAGAAGGAAATATATAGGATTTAGTAGAAATTTAGCGTTCATATGGATATACTACAAAAATAGTTAAACAAAGATGATTTCAAGGAGGTAAAAAAACTTGTACTTTACCAAAGTGCATGGTTTAGGAAACGATTTTATCTTGGTAAATGCAGGGACTGGTCAGGGGTTTACGGATGACTGCAGCACACTGGCCAAAGAAGTCTGTGATCGCAAGTTTGGCATAGGTGCAGATGGGCTGGTGCTGCTATATGACTCCGGAGTAGCAGATGTAAGGATGAAAATAGTAAACTCCGATGGTAGTGAAGCAGAAATGTGCGGTAATGCCATTCGGTGTGTAGCTAAGTACTTGTATGATCATGGCATAATAAAAAAGGATGAAATTAAAGTTGAAACATTGGCGGGCATCATAGTGCCCCAAATTATTCAACAAGAAGGCAGTGTAAAAGCTGTCAGGGTGGATATGGGGGAACCTAGGGTAGAAAGGGCTGAGATTCCAATGATTGGCCCGCCGGGGCAGGTTATTGGTGAAGAACTAGCTGTAAACGGTAAGGTATACTTGGTGACGGCTGTCTCAATGGGAAATCCCCATTGTATCATATTTGTGCCTGATCTGGAGGATATTTCTCTGACCCAAGTTGGGCCTCAGATAGAAGTACATCCGGCCTTTCCCAAAAAAACCAATGTGGAGTTTGTTCAAGTCTTAGGTCCTAACGAAGTTCGCATGGTCGTTTGGGAGCGGGGGGCAGGCCCCACCATGGCTTGCGGAACCGGAGCTTGTGCGGTGGCAGTGGCAGGGGTATTAAATGGGTTTACAGAAAGAATGGTCACTGTGCATTTGCCTGGTGGCTCCCTTATGATTGAATGGGCAGAGAACGGAAGAATTTATATGACTGGACCAGCCACGGAAGTCTTTAGCGGTGAATATACAGTATACAACCCGTCCCGGCGTTGAAATACATTGGCTTAAATTGTTATACTTTGCACGAACTGCAACTTTGAAGGAGGCGTTATTGTGCGCTTTAAAGAAGCGAGGAGAATTAAAAATTTACCACCCTACCTTTTTGCTAGAATTGAACAGGTGATTGCTCAAAAAAAAGAAGAGGGTGTTGATGTCATTAGTCTAGGTATCGGTGACCCTGATATGCCCACGCCGGAACATATAATTAAGGATGCAGAAAAGCAACTGTATGTTGCTGAAAACCACCAATATCCATCCTCGGTGGGAATGCTTTCCTATCGTAAATCTGTGGCGGATTTTTATGCAAGGCGTTTTGGGGTAGAGCTAGATCCTAAAACAGAAGTTGTTTCTTTGATTGGTTCCAAAGAAGGGATTGCCCATATATCCTGGTGTTATTTAGATCCTGGTGATGTTGTGCTGGTACCAGATCCGGGTTATCCCGTTTACAGCGGTGGTGCCATTTTGGCCGGCGCTGAACCTTATTACATGCCCCTGACGGCGGATAAGGGATTTTTGCCAGACCTCAACGCCATTCCGGAGGATGTTGCCAGAAAGGCCAAAATGATGTTTATCAATTATCCAAATAATCCTACCGGTGCTGTTGCTGACGAGGCCTTTTACATAGAGGTAATCGCATTTGCCAGAAAATATGAAATCTTGGTTTGTCATGATAATGCCTACTCGGAGGTTTCTTACGAAGGTTATAAGCCCCTTTCCTTTCTAGAGATTCCCGGGGCCAAAGAAGTGGGCATAGAGTTTAGTTCTGTTTCCAAAGCCTACAATATGACTGGTTGGCGCATTGGGTGGGCTGTGGGTAACCCGGCGGTAATAGAGGCTTTGGGCCGGTTTAAAACCAATATTGACTCAGGTCAGTTTCAGGCAATTCAATACGCTGCTATGGCTGGATTAAACGGCCCCCAGGAAATTGTGGCGACCAATAATGAAATATACCGTGAGCGTAGGGACATTGTTGTGGATGGGCTAAATGCCATGGGCTGGAGTCTAGAAAAACCCAAAGCGACTTTTTACATTTGGGCGCCGGTTCCTAAAGGATTTACTTCGGCCTCCTTTGCAGAGTATGTTATCGAAAGGGCCGGTGTAGTCATAACACCTGGCAATGGTTACGGGGAACAGGGAGAAGGATATTTCCGTATATCCATTACAATACCCAAGGAACGTATTGCTGAAGCGCTAGAACGTATGAAAAATAATATTGGCAAGGTTGAATTTTAAAAATAGATTTGCCAAATTAAAATTGAAAAGTGGGAGAGAATAATATGAAATTGTCACAACGAGCTTTGGGAATTAGCCCTTCACCTACCCTGGCCATTGACAGCAAAGCCAAACAAATGAAAGCAAATGGCATTAAAGTGATAAGTTTTGGTGTTGGCGAACCGGATTTTGACACACCGGAAAACATAAAAGAAGCTGGTATAGAGGCCATTAAGGCTGGCGAAACCCGTTATACACCTGCGGGAGGAACACTGAAACTAAAACAAGCCATTGTAGACAAGTTTCTCGGGGAAAACGGCCTAGAATACCAGACAAACCAGATAGCTGTATCCGTAGGTGCAAAACATTCGCTATATAATGCCTTTCAAGTCCTATGCGAGCCTGGGGATGAAGTGATTTTACCTGCTCCCTACTGGGTTAGTTACATCGAACAAATTAAGTTGTCTGGGGCCCAAGCGGTTATTGTACAGGCTCGGCAGGATAATGATTTTAAGTTAACACCACAAGAATTGGAACAGGCCATAACTCCTCGCACGAGGGTTCTCTTATTGAACAGCCCCAGCAACCCCACTGGTTCTGTTTATACTCGGGAAGAACTGGCGGCTTTAGGAGAAGTAATACTTAAACATCAGATTACGGTTATTTCCGATGAGATATATGAAAAACTACTCTATGATGGTATGGGGCATGTGAGCATTGCCTCCATCAGCCCTGAATTAAAGGAAAGTACGATTATTGTCAATGGGGTATCCAAGGCCTACGCCATGACTGGCTGGCGAATTGGTTATGTTGCTGCTCCGGCACCGGTGGCTAAAGCCATCAGTGATTTACAATCGCATTCAACTTCGAACCCCACTTCCATAGCTCAGGCTGCCAGTGTGGCTGCACTTAATGGGCCCCAGGATGCTGTGTATGCTATGGTTGAAGAGTTTGAGAAACGTCGTAATTATATGTTGGAACGGGTGTCTGCGCTGCCTGGTATCACCTGTCCCAAACCAAATGGCGCCTTCTACCTTTATCCCAATGTAAGTGCGTATTTTGGTAAGAGTTATCAAGGAAAGCTAGTAAACAATGCCACTGATTTGGCCAACCTTTGGTTAGAGGAAGTCCAAGTGGCAGCAGTTCCTGGAATTGCCTTTGGTTGTGATGATAATATTCGCCTATCCTATGCAACATCCATGGAAAATATAAAAGAGGGCTTAGATAGGATTGAAAAATTCTTAGCTGAGTTACAATAATCCAATTCTGGCATACCCCTTAAATAGTGTATTTTTAAATTGACCCGGGCAAATTATAAGTAACTTTGCCCGGGTTTTTCTATTTAAATTAAACCTTTGCCTAGCATTAAAAAGAAACGGGGGTATTATTTTGCTGGATCAACAACAAATAGAATGTTATAAAAACAAGCTATTGAATATGAGAGAACATATGCTGGACCGGATTGAGGGAATGAATGAAGGTGGGATGGGGGAGTCCATGTCAGATTCCTTTGGAGAATTATCTACCTATGATAATCACCCCGGTGACGTGGCTACGGAAATGTTTGAAAGGGGGAAGGACTTCGCATTGCGGGAAGATGCCATAACCACCCTAGGAGCCATCGATGATGCTTTGGATAAAATGGAAGAGGGCATGTACGGTATATGTGAAGTGTGTCATCAAGAAATTTCCCAGGATAGATTAGAAGCAATACCCTACACCACTCAGTGCATTGATTGTAAATCCAGGGATGAACACCTGCCGAAATCCCATGAAAGAAGTGCCGAAGAGGATGTGCTAAAAAATCCCTTTAGTCGTTCCTGGAAGGATCATGAAGATTATAATGGTTTTGACGGTGAGGATGCTTGGGAAACGGTGGCCAGATGGAACGAACATGCAGACCGATCTCAGGCAGGTTCCTATTACGGAGACGAAGAAATGATTGTTGAAGAGCACCAGGAAACCTTCGAAGATCCTGACAGTATACCCTACGAAATTGGGGAAGATGGGGTTATTTATGAATCCTTTAGGGGCAGGGATGATGATAGTTCACCAAACGAAAGAATTAACATAGGTTTTAATGAATATAAATAGTAGATAATTTTCACAATTAAAATTCTATTTTTGGGCCAGACCGGGTATAACTATGAAAAACAAGGTTATTCAACGGGTACTGGCCCTATTGCTTTAAATTACTTGTTTTTATGCATAATTTAAAGGATAATCTAAATTTAGGTAGAAAATATTATTATCATATTCAGAAGCGCTATAAAACATAGGTGGTGGGAAATTGATTAAAAGCATGACAGGATATGGCCGAGGCGAAGCTTCCGCAGAGGGGAGAAGGTTTACGGTAGAACTTAAATCTGTAAACAATCGGTTTTGCGAGGTTATTCTTCGCCAGCCTAGGTCGTTATCTCCTGTGGAGGATAGGATAAAACGAACTATACAGGGAAAAGTTACACGGGGCCGCGTAGATGGGTATATTTCCATAGAAGAAACAGGAGAAATCACACCTTCGGTAAAAGTTGACAAAGCATTGGCTGTGGCGTATCATAATGCAATGGAAGAATTGGCTGAATCTTTGTCCATGGCTGAGAAAATCTCCATAAAAGATCTGATATCGCTACCCAATGTAATCTCCCTTGAACAACCTGAAGAGAACATCGAACAATGGTACCCTGCTATCAAAGAAGCCACTAACCAAGCCCTAAACGGGTTGTTAACCATGCGACAGACTGAGGGAGAACGCCTAAAAATAGATATTTCCAGTAGGGCGACGGTTATTCAACAACTTACTGTACAAATATCGGAAAGAGCCCCTTTGGTCATACAAGAATACCGCGACAAACTATCGCAAAGATTAGCTGAATGGTTGGAGAATGGTATTATAGAAGAAGCTCGTTTAGCCGCAGAAGTGGCAGTGTTTGCAGATCGGGCAGATATATCCGAGGAAATTGTAAGATTGAACAGCCATTTAGTACAACTGTCACAGATACTTTCGGAAGGCGGTCCTGTTGGCAGGAAACTGGATTTTTTGGTTCAAGAGATGAATCGGGAAATTAACACCATAGGATCAAAGGCCAATGACTTAGTCATTACCAATGCTGTAGTGAATGCTAAAAGTGAGTTAGAAAAAATTAGAGAACAAGTTCAAAATATAGAATAATATTAGGGGGAACAGAACATGGATATAAAGCTTATTAATATTGGCTTTGGCAATATTGTTTCGGCCAACCGCATTATTGCCATAGTTAGCCCCGAATCCGCTCCTATCAAACGTATTATTACTGAAGCCAGAGACAGGGGAATGCTGATAGATGCCACTTATGGACGTCGTACTAGGGCGGTAATTATTACCGATAGTGACCATGTTATACTATCTGCTGTTCAGCCTGAAACCGTAGCAAACCGCCTGGTAAGTAAAGAAGCTGCTCAGGTTGACGAACCTACGGACTAGGTGAGAAAAGATGACCAGGCAAGGACTACTAATCGTCATTTCAGGACCTTCAGGTGCGGGGAAAGGTACCATATGCCAGGGTTTGCTCAAGAAGAATAAAGATCTTTGCCTCTCTGTTTCCTGTACAACTAGGCCAGTTAGACCCGGAGAAGTTGACGGAGTCAATTACTTCTTTGTCAGTAAAGAAGCCTTTGAAAAGATGATTTCTGAAAATGAACTATTAGAGTATGCAAGGGTTTATGATAATTATTATGGAACTCCGTTAAATTTTGTTGAAGAAAAGCTGTCAACGGGCCAGGATGTGATTTTGGAGATTGATATTCAGGGTGCATTGCAGATAAAACAAAAATACCCCAAAGGGGTATTGATTTTTGTCGTACCACCTAGTTTATCTCTTTTACAGGAAAGGTTGACAAAAAGGGGTACGGATTCGGCAGAAAGTATTAACAAACGATTACAGTGTGTATGTGATGAATTAAAGAATACCCAACGCTATGATTATTTGGTTGTCAATGATATTGTTGATAATGCTGTTGCACAAGTTGAATCAATTATTAATGCAGAGAGATGTCGACCTGCAAACTTTGATATCAAAAAGTTCTTAGATTGTTAAAAATTTGATTGGTGGGGGTAATAACCATGATGAATAGACCTTCGCTGGACCAACTAATGACCAGGGTGGATAGCCGTTATACCCTGGTTGTTGCTGCCGCTAAAAGGGCTCGTTTCCTGACAGAAGATGAAATGAAAACAAACACACCCTTACATGCTAAGCCAGTCACGTTGGCCCTAGAAGAAATTTCCGATGGAGACGTAACATACCGCCGCATACGTGGTGGTCAAAAGTAACGGACGGAGGTGCTCATCTTGCAGGCAGGAAAAAGAATTACTATAGGGATTACCGGGGGGATTGCAGCCTATAAAACAACCGAACTGGTAAGTTCTCTGGTAAAAGCCGGGTCGGATGTTCGGGTTACCATGACCTCGTCAGCCTGTGAATTCATCACACCTCTTACCTTTGAAGTGCTAACTGGAAATACTGTGCACACAGACCTCTTTGAAAGAGAAGCCGACGGTGGTGTGCTGCATATTGAATTGGCCCAAAAAACTGATTTGCTGGTAATTGTTCCGGCAACGGCAAACATTATTGGCAAGACAGCTAATGGTATAGCAGATGACCTGGTATCCACGCTTATCATGGCAGCGACATGTCCAGTTCTTTTTTGTCCGGCCATGAATGTGAACATGTATAATAATCCCATTGTCCAGTCTAACATAAGTAAGCTTAAAGATATGGGCTATTACTTTGTAGAACCGGCAGAAGGCCGTTTGGCCTGTGGTACAACGGGCAGGGGACGTTTGGCAGATATTTCTGCCATATTACATAGTATTAACCAAAGGTTAACCCCCCAGGATATGGTGGGGTTAACGGTACTTGTCACCGCAGGTCCAACCAGAGAACCACTGGACCCGGTCCGTTATCTCACGAACCGTAGTTCAGGTAAAATGGGCTATGCCCTGGCAAGAATGGCTGCCCTAAGGGGTGCTAGAGTAGTATTAGTCAGTGGGCCTACCCATTTAGAGCCTCCGACCCCAGTTGAAACCATACAAGTAGAAACTGCGGCTGAGATGCATGATGCTGTTATAAGATATGCCCACAGCGCCGACCTTATTATTAAGGCTGCGGCGGTATCGGATTATCGCCCAGAGTCAATTAGTACACAAAAAATAAAGAAACAGGCAGAGAACCTTGTGATACCCCTTCAGAAAAACCCAGATATATTAGCTGAACTGGGACGCCGGAAGGGGCAACAGCAAATCCTGGTAGGATTTGCTGCAGAGACCCATGATTTGGACCGATATGCTCGGAACAAATTGTCTTCCAAGAATCTTGATCTATTGGTTGCTAACGATGTTACACTGCCAGGCGCTGGTTTTGATTGTAACACGAACATAGTGCGAATATTTGCCGCCGACGGATCAGTCGAGGCTTTGCCCCAAATGGATAAAAATAAAGTTGCCAGTGAGATATTGCATCGCACAATTAAATTATTGAGGACCCACCGGGGAGGACGTTAGGATGCTTTATGCTGAAGTGGTTGTGCCGGTGCCGGTTCGGTCTATATATCAAACCTTTCATTATTGGGTGCCGGAGGCCCTGCAGAGTGAACTGCTAAAGTTCAGCCGGGTCGAGGTACCCTTTTCTGGTAGGTTGATTCAAGGTTTTGTCATTGGTTTTGGCGAACCCCCTCGGCTAGCAAAGATAAAAAGCATCAAAGGTATTGTTGAAAAAAAACCGTTCTTGGATGAAGAACTCTTCAAAACAGCACAGTGGATGTCACAGCGTTACCTCTGTGGTTTAGGTGACGCTCTTCATTGTATTGCTGGATCATCTGTGCCCAGTAGGAAAGATGAAAAATATAGCAAGGGACTTTTTGCTACTGTTAATAATAGTGACCAGGCGGGTCTGGTAAGAGCCCCCAAACAAAAACTGGCCCTAGAGGTGGCTCTTGCGAAACCCGGTTTAAACAAAATGGAGTTAGCCACTGCATCAAGTACCTCAGTAGCCGTTATCAATGCGTTAATTGAGAAGGGTTTATTAAAGGAAAAATTTCTACAAATCAAGGAAGATATTAGCTTCCACGGCAAATTACCGCAGTTAACCAAGGAACAGTCCTTTGCTGTGGGGGAGATTTGCCAGGCATTGACAGCAGAAAAACCATCGGCCTGGCTATTGCATGGTGTTACGGGCAGTGGTAAAACAGAAATATATCTTAGAATCATACAGGATGTCTTAAAAATAAACCGTCAGGCCATTGTCTTGGTGCCGGAAATAGCGCTGACTCCTCAAATGGTTCATAGGTTTAAAACTCGTTATGGGAACCAAGTGGCTTTATTACATAGTGGCCTATCCCAGGGGGAAAGATATGCCGAAAAGGTGCGTATTCGATCTGGCACAGCAAAGGTTGTACTGGGAACTCGTTCAGCTGTTTTTGCCCCCACACCGAATCTTGGTGTAATTATCATTGATGAGGAACATGAGTCCTCCTATAAGCAGGATGAGAACCCAAAATATCACGCCAGGGAAGTGGCATTACAAAGGGCTGCTCAGTATAAGTCGGTAGTTGTTTTGGGAAGTGCAACACCAGCCCTGGAGAGTTTTTGCAGGGCACGTCAAGGAGGACCTTACAAACTCCTTCGTCTTACCCAACGGGTTGACCATAGAGAACTTCCCCAAGTTCACATCGTTGATTTGCGTGAAGAGTTGGCCAGAGGGAATACAGGAATCTTTAGTAATACATTAAAGAAAGCCCTTAGCAAAAGGATAGAAAAAAAAGAAAAAAGTATTCTGTTTTTAAATCGACGGGGCTATGCCACGGTGGTGGTGTGCCGCCAGTGTGGTCAGGTTATAAAATGCCCCCGTTGTGATATATCTTTAACACTCCATACCAATGGTTTGCTGAGGTGCCATTATTGCGGTTATGGCACTGGGGCCCCTAAGAAATGTCCCCAATGTGCCAGCACTGCTATACGAAGCTTTGGTTTGGGAACCCAGAGGGTAGAAGAAGAAGTAAAGCAGTTATTTCCTGATGTGCCCGTGCTGAGAATGGATGCGGACACCACAACCCGCAAAGGGTCCCATCAGAAATTGCTTGATCAATTTATTCAGGGAAATGCTTCGGTGTTAATTGGCACTCAAATGATTGCCAAGGGATTAGATATACCGGCAGTAACCCTAGTAGGGGTGGTCAATGCAGACACCACCCTTCATATGCCGGATTTTCGGGCAGCAGAGCGAACATTTCAGTTATTAACCCAGGTTGCTGGTCGTGCGGGTCGGGGTGAAACAGAGGGAGAAGTTATTATCCAAACCTATGATCCGGAGCATTTTAGTATTTTAAATGCTCAGCAACATGATTATATTAATTTTTATCAAAAAGAAATGACAACTAGAAAAGTTTTACGCTATCCCCCCTTTAGTTACATTATTCGTATTCTGTTTTCTGGACTTAATGAAGGGGATGTTATCAGTGCGGCCCAGAGTTGGCAGGAACGATTAACTGTCATTGCAAAAAAAGTTGGTAACGTAGATATTGAGGTTCTAGGCCCTGCACCAGCAGGCATACCTAGAATCAAAGACCGCTATAGGTGGCAGTTGATCCTAAGGGGTTCAGTGAGCCGTGATATTAGAAAAATTGCTGCTCTCGTCTTGGAACAGGCGGGTATACGTTTTAAACAAGTTTCTGTTAGTATTGATGTTGATCCGTTAACATTATAAATAGATCATAATTACCTTTACTTAGAGACAGGGGGACACTGGTATGGCAATATATAAAATTGTGGAAATCGGTGATGAAATCCTACGTGAGAAAGCAAAACCAGTAAAAGAGGTTACTCCAAACATTCATAAATTACTGGATAATATGGCAGATACCATGTATGAGGCCAATGGGGTTGGCTTAGCTGCACCTCAAATTGGTGTTTCCAAACGGGTTATTGTTGTGGACATTGGTGAAGGTCTGATAGAATTGATAAATCCTGAAATAGTAGAGGTGTCAGGACATACCGTGACAGACACCGAGGGTTGTCTTTCTGTTCCTAATATGATTGGAGAAGTATCCAGAGCGGATAAGCTTGTAGTAAAAGGACTAAACCGTAAGGGTGAAGAAGTTTTGTATCGTGCCAAGGATTTTTTGGCCCGGGCATTTCAGCATGAAATTGATCACCTAGAAGGAATTATCTTTGTGGATAAAGCCAGTAATCTCCGAAAAGTTGAATAGTTAGGAGTAGAAAAATGCGTATTGTTTTTATGGGAACTCCGGATTTTGCTGCAACATCCTTAAAAGCTTTAATTGATGCTGGCCAACAGGTGGTTGCAGTGGTAACTCAACCGGATAAGCCTAAGGGCCGGGGAAGGCAAGTGCAACCGCCGCCGGTTAAGGTTTTGGCCAATGAGTATAAAATACCTGTTTTACAGCCAACAAGCATTAAGATTAATGAGTTTCAACAAACCATAGAAGAGCTAAAACCGGAATGTATTGTTGTGGTGGCTTATGGAAAAATCTTACCCACGGAAATACTGGAGTTGCCCCCGAAGGGTTGTATTAATGTTCATGCATCCTTATTACCCTATTATAGAGGATCAGCTCCCATACACTGGGCCATCATAAACGGAGAAGAAGAAACAGGTGTAACGACAATGTTTATGGATAAGGGAATGGATACTGGGGACATGATACTAAAAAGTTCCGTTTCCATCGGCCCCAGTGACACTGTGGGGGCTATTCATGATAAATTAGCCTCCGACGGGGCAAAATTGCTAATTGAAACCATCCATCTACTGGAAGAGGATTGTGCACCTCGAATACCCCAAAATCATAAGCTAGCTACCTATGCTCCGATGTTAAGAAAAGAACATGAGCTTATTCATTGGGATTTATCAGCGAAGGATATTCACAATCATGTGAGGGGCATGAATCCTTGGCCAGGTACCTATACAATTTGGGATAATAAAATTCTAAAAATATGGCAGACAACTATCCCAGCGCATCAGAATATTGATGCTGATCCTGGTACTGTTTTAGAAGTTAGTCCTTCTGGTATATTAGTACAAACTGCTGGGGGGCAAATCTTAATCAAGGAATTACAACTTCAAGGTAGTAGACGAATGGAGGTCACTGAATTTCTTCGGGGCAAGCAAATGTCTCCTGGTACTGTTTTAGGATTTGAAGGGGGGAGAGGCAACTGATTACGCCAAGTCATGCGCAGGAACCCCATGTGCGAAAAAGGTTATTCTTAGGTCTTTTAGCAGCAAGTTTAGTTGTTGTTGGTCTGATGATCTTTACCATATGGTATCTTGTTTACCACCCAACTACATTATTTCATCAAGTAATATTAATTGCACTGGTGGTAGCGGTTATTATTGCTATTATATTGGTGGCCTTTGGTGTGGGAGGAATTGTCTTAACTATATGGTTGGCTCAAACATTAAAACCCTTACAACCTCTAATGCGGGTGGCCATGTCTACTTTATTTCCCTTTGCCGTTGGCCTGGGTAGAATTTTTAAAATAGATAATGACACAATCAAGAATTCCTTTATTGAGGTCAATAACGAACTTGTTCGAACCAATCAACAAAAATTGCGCCCTGATCAAGTTTTATTATTAGCACCCCACTGTATTCAGGAAAATACTTGTCCCCATAAAGTAACCAATGATATAAATAATTGTCGACGATGTGGAAAGTGTAAAGTGGCAGACTTATTGAACCTCCGGGACCAATATGGAATTCGAGTGGGTGTTGCCACTGGTGGTACTCTGGCTCGTAAATATGTTAAGGAATACCGACCTAAAGCCATCGTAGCCATAGCCTGTGAAAGAGATTTGGCCAGTGGCATCCAGGATTGCAGTCCGATCCCGGTTTTAGGAGTGCTAAATGATCGTCCCTTTGGCCCGTGCTTTAATACATCTGTATCGATACATGGGGTAGTAAGGGCTATCGAATTTTTTCTGATTGACCGGAAAGGGGAAGGGGTAAACAATTGAAAAATGTAAGCGCCAGAGAACTTGCACTTCTGGTTAGTAAAGCTGTTGAAGATGAGGGAGCTTATGCTAACCTTGCTTTAAACAAATTGCTTGAACAATATCAGCCCGGCAAATTAGACCGGGCTTTTGCCACAGAAATTGTTTATGGAGTATTAAGGAATCTGAATACCATTGATTGGGTGTTGGCCCATTTTCTAAAACAACCACTGGCATCGCAAACAGTTTGGATACGGAATATATTAAGAATGGGTACTTATCAAATCATGTTTATGCCTAGAGTGCCTGATTCAGCTGCATGCAATGAATCAGTCAACTTGGCGAAAAAATATGGTCATCAGGGTGCACCAAAATTTGTTAACGGTGTATTGCGAAATGTAGCAAGGCAGCAACATAGTCTAGAATTTCCGGACTCCAAGGAGGCCCCGGTGGATCATATAGCCCTAAAATATTCTCATCCCACCTGGTTGGTGGAGAGGTGGTTAATGCAATATGGTTTTGAGCAAACTATTGCTCTATGTCAAGCCAATAACCGCCCGGCACCGAACACAGTACGAACCAACACCTTAAAAATCTCTAGAGAAGACCTTATGGCTAGGCTAAAAGCTGAAGGTGTTGAAGCGAGGGAAACAAAGTTTGTACCCGAAGGCTTAAATTTAAGCGGCTTTTTGTCCTATCGTACTCTGAAATCCTTTCAAGGGGGATTTTTCCAGGTGCAGGATGAGAGTTCCATGTTGGTAGCCCACGTTTTAAATCCTTCGTCCGGCGCAAAGGTATTGGATGTAGCTTCTGCTCCGGGTGGCAAAACAACCCACCTGGCACAACTGATGGGTGACTCCGGGCAAATTATTGCCTTTGATATATACAGTCATAAATTGGATTTAATTATGGATAATTGCAGACGCCTGGGTATTCAATCCATTCAGGCTGAGGTTGCGGATGCCAGAGATCTTCACAAAAAATACCAGGGTTGGGCCGACTATGTTCTGGTGGATGCCCCCTGTTCAGGATTGGGTGTGTTAAGAAGAAGACCGGATTCGCGTTGGCGCAAAGACCCCAGCCAACTTCCCGGCATTGTTCGGCTACAAAAGGAAATATTACAATCTGCTGCCCAATGCCTTCGCCCAGGAGGGGTCCTCGTCTATAGCACCTGTACCATAACCAAGGAAGAGAATATCGGTGTCGTGGAAGAATTCCTTAAAAACCACCCTGAATTCATTATGGGTGACCTAAGGCAGTTACTTCCCCCAGGCTTGGATGAGGAAAAGTCTGCTGAAAAAGGCTATATTCAACTGCTGCCCCATGTGCATGGCATGGATGGCTTTTTTATAGCTCGCCTGAGGAAAAAAGGATTTGATTAAAAATGTGTAGAAATAACAACAATAAATTAAATTTAAGGGATTTAAATCAATCTGAAATACAACATTTTATAAAAGACTTGGGTGAAAAACCCTTTCGTGCTGACCAGATTTGCCGGTGGGTCTTTGCCCAGGGGGTCTCTTCCTTTGATGAGATGACCAATCTTTCCAAGGGGTTACGAGCAAAATTAAATGAACTGACAACCCTGAGCCAGGCTACGATTCTGACAAGCCAGGTGTCCGCCAAGGGAGATACCATTAAATTTTTGTTTGGTCTGCCGGATGGCCACGCTGTGGAAAGTGTTCTAATGAAACATACCTATGGCAATTCTGTATGTGTTTCTACACAGGTTGGTTGCCGCATGGGATGCTTATTTTGCGCCTCGACCATCAATGGGCTGGTAAGGAATCTTAGTCCCGGGGAAATTTACGACCAGGTGCTGGGCATACAAAGGGAAACCGGCGAAAGAGTCAGTCATATCGTGATTATGGGGGCTGGAGAACCCCTTGACAATTTTGATAACGTACTAAAATTCTTAGAAAATATCCATGCTGAGTATGGGCTAAATATCGGGTATCGTCATATTACTCTTTCAACCTGTGGACTTGTGCCAAGGATGCAGGAGTTGGCCTTAAGAAAGCTGCCTATTACCCTGGCAGTATCTCTACATGCTCCCAATGATGATTTAAGGGACAAATTAGTGCCAATAAACAGGAGATATAAAATACATCAATTAATAGAAGCCTGTAGTAATTACATAGAAATCACAGGCCGTCGGATAACCTTTGAGTATGCGTTATTGTCCGGCATCAATGACAGTGATGAGCATGTCCGTCAGCTGGCTGCTTTATTAAAGAACCTACTTTGCCATATAAATCTAATCCCCGTAAATCCCGTGGAAGAGAAGGAATTTATCCGGACGCCACCTGAAAAGGTTGAACGATTTCGTCAATATCTAGAGAAGGTTGGTTTAAATGTTACCGTTCGCAGGGAATTAGGCGGAGATATCGATGCAGCCTGTGGCCAACTTAGACGCAGATATGAAAGCAAAAATTAAGTTTACACCCTGGGACTTCATAAAGCGGTGGTGATCAATATGCGTTTCTTTTCCGCTTTGGAAAGTAGTTTAGAAAAGTACATAGAAGGGTTTTTTAAAGAAAAGTTTAGTTCCGATGCCCTCGTACAGCCTACGGATATTGCAAAAAAACTTGCCCGGGCCATGAGGGACAAACGAAGGATTAGTGTAACCAATGTCTATGTGCCAAATGAATATGACATTATTTTGCATACTTCTGATTATTCCTATATCCAACCGATGGTCCCGCTGCTCACAAAGGAATTGGTGGACTTTCTCGTTGAAAATGCTACAGAGAAAAAATTTACTTTGGTTTCGGTACCCATCCTTCGTTTCTTAGAAAATGAAGATCTTAAGCCCGGTGATATTATTATTGAAAGCAAGTTCGGTGTTAATGAATCCGGTGAGAGCGTAGCACAGATACCTTTAATAAAAGAAACCGATGAGTTGGAAAAAGAGAAAGAGGAAACCCGAGCCTTTGAGCCTTTATCAGATACTGCACCACTTCGTATATCAAAAATACCTTATTCTGCAAGCTTGCTAGTAGAAGAAGGCAATGATATGGGAAAGGAATTCCCTTTAGGTGACTATCGTTCCAGTATTGGCCGACGGGATACCTGCGATATTGTGTTAAATGATAGCAGTATATCAAGAAGACACGCACAAATTGAAAAGAAAAATAATCGATTTTGTTTATCAGACTTAAATAGTACCAATGGGACTTATGTTAACGGTATACCCATTGATAGGACGGAATTAACAACCGGAGACGTTATCACCTTGGGTAATACAGTCCTGGTTTTTAAGGAGTTATAAAAGTGCTGGCTCTTGTTATAACACTTCTACGTGGTCTCTTTTTAATTTTACTTTATTTATTTATTTTCAGGTTAACTGTGAGTATGATTGAGCAGCTCAGGAACAGTGACCTGCCAAATCATTCTCTTTACCCTGCAGGAAATGGGAATGGAAGTTCACCCAAACCTGTGGTAACTGGGGGCGACGGGGCTGTACTCCAAGTGGTAACATCCAGGGAAGCACATATTAAGTCAGGGGAGATCTTTCAACTGGGTGATATTACAAAGCTTGGTCGTGGTCGGGGAAATCATATTATTTTGGATGGTCATTACGCCTCCCAGGAGCATGCCTGTATTTTATATAAACAAGGACAATACTGGATTGAGGATTTAGGAAGCTTAAATCATACTTATTTGAATAATGTACCCATAAAAAAGCAAACGGTTCTGGCCAATGGAGATCAGATACAAATTGGTGACGTTATTTTTCATTTTGTGAGGTGGGCGTATGAAATGGAGTCAAATAAGTGATGTCGGTCGGGTTAGGCCCGGCAATGAAGACAGTATGTGCGCTTGCCCAGATATCGGTCTATTTGCTGTGGCTGATGGCATGGGAGGACATAAGGCCGGTGAGATTGCCAGCAGAACAGTCATAGAATACCTAGTAGAAAATTTAAGAAACTCAAATGTAGAGAAAGAGGATATTGCTACGAATTTACTTCGGATTCTGGATGAAGCAAATCTGCGTATCCACCGACTTTCCAACGAAATTGAAGAATACCGGGGCATGGGAACAACAGTTACCGCAGGCATTTTTGTAGATAATAAACTGATCATTGCCCATGTTGGTGACTCCCGAGCCTACTTAATACGTCATGACGATATTATTCAAATTACAAATGATCATTCCCTGGTGGGGGAGATGCTGCGCTGTGGCGGTATCACAGAAGAACAGGCAATTAATCATCCCCAAAAAAACGTATTAACAAGAGCCATGGGCACTGCGCCAATGGTACGCTTGGATTTGCATACTGTAGACTTAAAGGTTGGAGATAAAATATTATTTTGTACGGATGGCTTAATTAACCACCTACGACCTGAGGAAATTAAACATGTTATTAAGGGGCAACCCGACCTTGACAAATGTCTAGAAGAGTTAATGGATTTAACATTAGAACGCGGCGGGACTGATAATAGCACCATAGTGCTGGTTGAAGTAGAGTAACCAGTAAAAGGAGTGTTACCTTTGTTGGCTCATCTTCGTAAAGAAGAACGCAGCTTACTACAATATATTACTGCATTCCTGGCTGTGGGAATAATGATCCTATATCTTGGCAAGCCGGAGCTTACACAGATCTACGAGCTATCTCTAAGCAGCGGAACCAAGCTGCCCTTTTGGTGGTTTGTGGTATTTTTAAGCGTTGGCACCATGGCTGGATTTTACTTGGTCAGTATCTACTGGAAACTGTTGGGTTTTCGTTGCGACCCATTTCTCATGCCTTTAACGGCCGCCCTTACTTCCTTAGGGTTAATATTTTTATTTAGGCTACGTCCGCAATATGCAGAGCGGCAATTTGCCTGGTTGCTGATAGGTTTATTAGTTTTGGTTATAGTCACCACCGTACTGAGGAAAATGGATCGCTTGGCTGACTATAAGTACATTTATGTTGCTGTGGGTGTGATACTGTTAATTATTCCGATATTTTTCGGGCAAGAACAGTATGGCGCACGGAGTTGGTTAAATCTGGGGATCTTTCAAATTCAACCTTCAGAATTTGTTAAGATATTATTAGTTCTTTTCCTGGCAAGTTTTCTTGCAGAAAACCAAAGAATTCTTACCACTGGTAACAACCAATTATTTGGTATAAGCATACCGGGGATACGAGAAATTGGCCCTTTAGTGGGAATGTGGGGGATTTCCCTGCTGATCTTAGTGTTTCAAAGGGATCTAGGTACGGCATTAATCTATTTTTGTACCTTTCTAGCCATGATCTATGCCGCTACGGCCAGATTATTTTATGTGTTACTGGGATTGCTGATGTTTTTAATTGGGGGAACCTTTGCTTACCATATATTTAGCCATGTACAAGCCCGAGTTGATATTTGGCTAAATCCTTGGATATATATGGAGGGCAGTGGTTATCAAATAATTCAATCCTTGTTTGCTCTGGGGTCCGGAGGTCTCTTTGGCAGTGGGCTAGGGGAAGGATTACCCAACCTAATTCCGGCGGTTCATACTGACTTTATTTTTTCTGCCATTGTGGAAGAATTGGGTCTTCTGGGTGGCTGTGCTGTTCTGGTTTTGTATATGTGTTTTATATTTAGAGGTTTAATGATTGCCTTAGCGTGTAAAGATGATTTTTTCGCCTTAGTAACTGCTGGTCTTACAGTATTAATGGGGTTTCAGACCTTTATTATTATTGCGGGTGTTATCAAGCTATTACCAATGACTGGTGTAACATTACCCTTTATTAGTTACGGAGGCAGCTCATTAATTGCAAATTTTGTTATATTGGGTATAATTTTAAACATCTCCCATGAGGTAAATGGAGGAAATGATACAGAACATTAAAAAGCTAGGGTATTTCTTATTATTTACCTTTGTAACCTTAATTTTATATTTAACCTACTTGGTTATGGTTGAAGGAGATACCCTAGCCACGCATCCCCAAAATCGGAGAATTGCAGTAAAAGAAGCGGGCATTATCCGCGGCACCATTTATGACAGAGTTGGCACAAAATTAGCCGAAACCAAGTGGCTGGGTCAACGGGGTGAAAGAGTTTATTTAAAAGAAGGAAAAGACACCCCCTTTGCTCATATTACAGGCTATGTGTCAGATCGCTATGGTTCCTTTGGGCTGGAAGCTTCCTATAGCAAAGAACTTCTTGGCTTGACTGAGGCAGATGTCCTAGAAAATGTCCTTGATAAGATATTAAACCGCACACCCCAGGGCAACGATTTAGTACTGACGCTGGATGCAGTCCTTCAAAGGACGGCACTAAAGGCTTTGGCAGGGCGTCGTGGTGCTGTGGTGGCTCTGAACCCTAGGACCGGTGAAATACTTGCTTTGGCCAGTTCACCAACCTTTGATGCAAATAAAATTGATCAGCCCGGAGTATGGCAGCAATTGAATCAAGATGCCGAAAATGCACCCTTACTGAACCGGGCCACCCAGGGGGCCTATCCGCCAGGATCTGTGATCAAAGTTGTCACAGGTGCAGGAATTCTTTCACAAAATATCCTGCAACCCCAGGCAACCGTTCAGTGTCCAGGATATGCAGTTATAGACGGTCAAAGAATCAAGGATAATAAAGCCCATGGTAGTGTTGATTTTATTAAAGCCATTGCTCTGTCATGTAATGCCTATTTTGCTCTGGAAGGATCAAAGCTAGGTTGGGGAAAATTCGAGGAAGTGTTTAATCAGTTTGGCCTCAATGAAAAGCCGGAAATTGGCATACCTGTACGACCAGGAACCATCGCCCAAAAAGATCGAAGAAACCAGAGTCAACTGGCAGAGTCTGCCTTTGGACAGGGCGATACCTTGCTAAGTCCTTTGCATATGGCCTTGGCTTGTTCCGCTGTTGCTAACCGAGGAATTATTATGAAACCTTTTCTGGTAAAAGAAATTCGCAAGCCAGATGGCAGCCCGGTGAAGATCACTGAGAGTACCCCCTGGCTCACTGCCACAACCCCCCAAGTGGCTGAACAGATTGCACAGGGCATGACCGCTGCTGTCAATTGGGGCACGGCATCCTCGGCCTCCATAAGGGGCATAGAAGTGGCAGGAAAAACAGGTACCGCAGAAATCCAAAGTGCAACAGAAACCGCTGTATTACCCCATGCATGGTTTATTGGGTATGCACCGGCAAAGGATCCCCAAATAGCAGTGGCTGTCATTGTAGAAAAATCCGGGGCAGGTGGCAGGATTGCAGCCCCGGTAGCCAGAGAGGTTATGGCTGTTGCTCTTATGAGGGATGAACGATGAGGCTTGTCTGTAAGTCAGGTGGATTTAAGGAGTGAGACAGTAGATGATAGGCAAACTTCTGGGTAACCGTTATGAAATATTAGAACAATTAGGCGGCGGAGGCATGGCTCTGGTATGGAAAGGGAAGGATACCTTTTTAAACCGGCTGGTTACCATTAAAGTGTTGAGGCCAGAATATGCCAGTGATCAAGAGTTTGTTCGCCGCTTCCGTCGGGAAGCCCAGGCTGTGGCCAGCCTGTCCCACCCCAATATTGTAAGCATATACGATGTCGGACAAGAAAATGAAAGTCATTACTTGGTCATGGAGTATGTTGATGGGGAAAGTCTTAAGGAAATGATTCGCAGAGAAGCGCCCCTGGCCCCATTTAGAGTTATTCAACTGGGGCGGCAAATTGCCGATGCCCTAGAACATGCCCATGAAAATAGTATTATTCACCGAGATGTTAAGCCCCATAATATATTAATTACCAGAAGCGGACGGGCCAAGTTAACGGATTTTGGCATTGCCCAGGCCAGTGCTTCTACCATTACTCATACGGATACCATTGTTGGTTCAGTTCATTATATATCGCCGGAACAGGCCAAAGGGGAACCGGCTGGGCCAAAATCGGACATCTATGCCCTAGGTGTTGTTCTTTATGAAATGTTAACCGGACAGGTTCCTTACCAAGCCGATGGAGCAATTGGAGTGGCCCTAAAGCATATTCAAGAAGAGCCCCTTTCGTTAAGAGAAATAAACCCAAACGTTCCAGAGGACTTAGAAAAGGTCGTATTACGGGCCATGGATAAACGACAGGATAGAAGACATAAAAGTGCAAAGGCCTTAGGTGAAGACCTGGTTTCCATCAGTGATGAAACGAGGAATATGGTCCCCTATAATCATGAGGAAGAATATACTCGTGTTTTACCAAGTCCTGTCATTATAAAAAACGAAGCAAAGGCAAAATTCGCAGAAGAAAAACCTGTCAAGAAGAAGCAGATGAAACCAGCGGCTTGGGCCATGCTGGGCTTACTGGTTTTGTTACTTTTGGCCGGGTCTTACTTTGCTCTTAGCAGTTATTTAAATGTTGGGGAAGTCAAAATTCCTAAGGTAACAGGAATGAAAGTGGATAAAGCTGAGAAAGTCTTGAAGGATCTTGGACTCAGCGTAAATATTTCCAAAGTGTACCATGATACCATTGAAAAGGATTATGTCATATCCCAGGACCCAGAGGCTAATGAAGTTGTTAAAAAGGTGCGACCCGTTACCCTGGTGGTTAGCCGTGGCCAGGACTTAGTTGAGGTACCGGATGTCATTAGGCTTCCTTATGATGAGGCGCGACTAACCTTACTAAATTTACAGTTTCAAGTTGATACACCCGATAGTGTATACAGCAATAGTATTGAAAAGGACAGGGTGGCAGAGCAAAAACCAGAGGGAAAAACCAAGGCACCTCGGGGCAGCCACGTAAAGTTAAGTCTCAGTCAGGGGCCAGAGCCGAAAATGCAAAAGGTTCCTAATCTTTCTGGTCTTACACAGGAAGCTGCTAGGGCTCAGCTAGCCAGTCTTGGACTTGAAATGGACGAAAACATTGACCAAAGGGAAAGTGATGAATATCTAAGTGGTCAGATTGTTGGCCAAGAACCGGCCCCTGGGAGTGATCTGGCCGAGGGGAATAAGGTAAAGGTAACCATTAGTACTGGACCGGGACCTGTAGCAAAGCAAATGACAGTTACGATACATGTTCCGGATGACGGGAAAACCCACGAGGTTAGAATAGAGACTGAAGATGTGAGAGGAAGATACAATCAATATATCAGTACGCATCAACCGGGAGACGATGTGACTAGAAATATACGGTTCTATGGAAAAGGAAAAGTAAGGGTTTATATAGATAATGTTTTACAGGAAGAGGAACCTATCGAATAAAAGAAGGAACCAAACCAAGGGAGTGCAGGTATTTGTTTGAAGGGGTTTTAATAAGGGCCTACGGTGGTTTTTACTATGTAAAAAAGGGCGATGAAATCTGGGAATGCTCCCTAAGGGGGAAATTTCGGCTTGGCAAAAGCTCACCAGCCCTGGTGGGTGACCGTGTCATGGTAACGCCTGTCAGGCAGAATACAGGACGAATTGATGAAGTAATGCCAAGAAAGACAGAGCTGTTTCGACCAGCGGTTGCCAATATTGACCAAGCAGTGATTGTTTTTGCAGTGGAAAATCCCGAACCAAACATGACCCTTTTGGACCGCTTTCTTGTTCTTGCTGAGAATGCCGAAGTATTGCCGGTGGTATGTCTTAATAAAGGAGATCTCCTCACTTCTCGTAGAGATCATGAATGGCTCAAGCTATATAAAAGAATTGGCTATCCCACCATTATCACCAGCACTAAACTAGGTGAAGGCATTAACGAATTACGGCAGTTACTCATTGGTAAAACCACTGTATTTGCGGGTCCTTCGGGTGTAGGAAAATCCAGTTTACTAAATGCTATTCAACCGGGCTTGGAACTTAAAACAGGTGATATTAGCCATAAGCTAAAAAGAGGAAAACACACGACTCGTCACGTTGAATTACTCCCACTAAATAAAGGGGGCTATGTGGTGGATAGCCCTGGGTTTTCCAGCCTCGATCTACCACAGATGAACAAAGAAGATTTGGCATACTATTTCCCCGAATTTACTGGGTTTATTGCAGACTGTAAGTTTAATGGATGTCTGCATCATCGTGAACCCCAATGTGCAGTTAAGGATGCCTTAGATGCAGGTCTAATCAATAAAGAAAGATACCAAAACTATTTATTATTTTTGGAGGAAGTTCTTCAGCAAGAGAGGAGATACTAATAATGATTAAGATTGCACCCTCCATTTTGTCAGCGGATTTCGCTAACCTTGCTCAATCAGTTCAGGTAGTGGAACAAGCAGGAGCTGAATACTTACATATTGATGTGATGGATGGTCATTTTGTACCCAATATAACCATTGGTCCCTTGATTGTTAAAGCCTTAAGACCCAATAGCAATATGGTATTTGATGTACACTTAATGATTAATAATCCCGATGCATATGTTCCTGAATTTATAAAAGCAGGAGCAGACTTAGTTTGTGTCCACGCCGAAGCTTGCCCACATCTTCATCGGTCCCTTAGCCAAATAAAGGAGCTAGGCGCCAAGGTTGGTGTGGCCCTAAATCCGCATACACCGCTTAATGTGATTGAGTATGTACTACCTATGTTGGATTTGGTATTACTAATGACCGTAAACCCTGGTTTTGGTGGACAAAAATTTATTCCAGAAGTATTACCTAAAATCAAGATGTTGTCCAATATGATCCAGGAACGTGGTTTAGCCACGGAAATTGAAATTGATGGGGGAATCAATACAGAGACTGCTCCATTGGTTGCCCAGGCCGGAGCCAATGTTCTGGTAGCAGGTTCCGCCATTTTTGGTGCAACTAATCCTGCTCAGGCAGTTGCTGATATCCGAAAATCTGCAGGGGCTTAATACCATTGCTCCAAACAAAAGGAGGTGGAAAGAGATGGCTGTATGGAAATGTCAAAAATGCGGTGCCACCAAGGAAGATTATGTAAAGGATGAGGCAAAGTAATATATTTCACATGGCTGAAAAGATGGACCACGGTAGAAAAAACAAACTGCCGGAAACCCGGCAGTCTTTAATTTGTGTTTTTTTCAGTTTCATTTACCATTTCTGATACCAGACGGAGGGTAGATACTGTGTTGGTGAGAAGGATCTCATAAAGCATAATGGGTAAAACATCTTGCAGGGTAGCTCCCAACTCCCCGGATTGAACCTTCTTAGCAACAATATCACCTGCTCTGTTTAAACTGTTATTAACCAAAGTAATAATTTCTTCTTGGTGCTCTTGAACAAATTTGTCAACATCGACGGTCATCTATAAACACGCCTTTCCGAGTTTTAATTTATTATAACCTTAGAATTATAGTTTTCCAACATAAACATTTTTTGTATTAATTGTTAAACCATATTGACGGGTTTGTGATATAATATACAATATAATTATGGACGTGCCTATAAAAAAATCAGGAGGGATCGTTGTGAACTTATTAATTATGGGACCCCCCGGTGCCGGTAAAGGTACCCAAGCCGAAGTTTTAGTAAAGGAATTAAAAATTACACATATTTCTACCGGTGATATGTTCCGGGCTGCTATTAAAGAAGGTACCGAAATGGGTAAAAAAGCCAAGGAATATATGGATAAAGGCGCCTTGGTTCCGGATGAAGTAGTTATCGGTATGGTGAAGGATCGTCTTTCTCAGGCCGATTGCAAAGAAGGTTTCTTGCTGGATGGGTTCCCTCGTACCGTAGAACAAGCCTCTGCCCTGGATGCAACTTTACAGGACTTGGGTATTAAGCTAGATGCCGTAATCAATATTGAAGTACCCCTTGAAAAGTTAATGGCTCGTCTAACCGGACGTCGTGTTTGCAAAAATTGTGGTGCTTCATACCATGTTATCTTTAACCCTCCCCAAGCAGAAGGCAAGTGCAACTCCTGCAACGGAGAACTGTATCAACGCTCTGATGATAATGAAGAGTCTGTTGGAACACGTTTAAATGCATATATTGAAAAAACAAAGCCTTTAATTGACTACTATGAGGCTAAGGGTATCTTAAAAAATATTAATGGTGATCAAGAAATTTCTGCAGTTCTTAATGATATTTTAGTAGCAGTTAAATAATTAAGTTAAAAAACTCTCGCTTGGCGAGGGTTTTTAACTTAACTAAGATAGCCGTACTTTACCATAGACCCCACACTCCAAAAGTCCTTTTGGGGTGTTTTTTATTCCTTCATTCTGTCAAGTAGTTGTACATTTTTAGCCTCGGATTTATTAAAACATTCTATAAAATTGCAGGATTTTTTACTGACAGTGTTGAACTTATTTTAAACATTAAAATATAGAACCTGGATGTGATTTGGGCTATGGGGATACATCATAAATTCTATCCGAGAGCTATCGACATGTACAGTTTGCCTGTCCAGGAAATTGATGAAACAGTTTCTGTTTTGGAAGGACAGAGGTTACTGGAATCGGGTCTATTGGGTGGCTTATTATTACAAAAATCAGATCAATATTTTGTTATAATGCCATCGGATATCTTCTGTGCAGCGGAGACGGATAGTTTAAGCAAAAGAGCTTGGCGGCCGGCCTTGTTTATAACAGAAGATTGTACAATGACTGAATTGCTTAAACAGTGGGGAAAGGCTCCTACTGCAATACCGGTTGTCAATAATACATCCAATAAACCCATAGGGCTTTTGGAGCCATTATCTGTAGCTAATGAAATATATGCTGGGTTTGTCAAGTTGAGGTGCTTTTTTGAGACAGTATTAGATCAGGTAAATGAAAGTATATGTGGAATTGACAAATTGCACAGGGTTATGATCTGGAACCCCAAAGCAGAAGAGCTTTACAATGTTAAAGCTGAAAAAATCCTTTCCGGACGTATAGAAGATTTCTTTTCCAACTTGCGTATTAGTAACTGTATGCATGAGAAAAAAGAGGTTAGGGGTCTATATCACCAACCCTGCGAGGGTGCCCATGTATTAATTAACTCGGCACCTGTTTTTGACTCTGGGAAGGTTATTGGCGGCCTAGCAGTTGAAAAGGATATTACAGAAATTGTTCAATTAAATCAAGAGTTGAATAAAGCCAGTACTCAGGTCAAGCTTTTAGAACAGGAAATTAGAAAAATATCTGGGCAAGATTGTGCTTTTAATAAACTAATTGGACGCAGTGAGGCAATACAGAAGCTAATTGTGTTTGGCAAAAAGATTAGTGTCACCGAAGCGACAGTCCTTCTTCGGGGTGAGAGTGGTACAGGTAAAGAATTACTGGCCAGGGCCATTCACCAGAATAGTCCTCGTCATATGAATCCTTTTATTGTAGTCAATTGCGGAGCGATTCCCAATAACCTTTTCGAAAGTGAACTCTTTGGTTACGAAGGGGGCGCCTTTACCGGAGCTGATCGTAAAGGCAAACCGGGCATGTTTGAGCTGGCTAACGGAGGAACATTGTTTTTAGATGAAGTTGGCGAAATGCCCATAGAAATGCAAGCAAAACTACTTAGGGTATTGCAAGAGGGGACATTCTATCGGGTTGGTGGATCACAATCAGTCCATGTAAATGTAAGGGTTTTGGCTGCCACCCACCGTAATTTAGAGGATATGATCAATCGGCGCCAATTTAGAGAGGATTTGTATTATCGTCTTAATGTTGTTGCTTTGGAAATACCCCCACTAAGAGACCGTAGGGAGGACATACCAGAGCTGGTTCATTTATTTATGCAGGAATTCTGTCAAAAGTATGATAAAAATATTAAAAAGATTGAGCCTGCGGTTATGACAGCTTTCCTTGATTATACATGGCCAGGAAACGTCCGGGAGCTAAAAAATGCCGTTGAAAGATTGGTTGTTTTAACAGATGGAGACATCATTGATGAAGCAGCATTACCCGAAAACTTGAGAAGAAATACCTATATATCTTTGGTGACAAGTCCCGTCTCCCAGGGCAAATTAATGAATGTCGCAGTGGAAGCTGAGAAACAACTTATATTAAAAACCTTACAACAAGTAAGGGGAAACCGTTCAGAAGCAGCCAGAGTCCTTGGTATACCAAGGAGCACTTTATATTACAAGCTAAGACAACTGGGAATTCCCGCAAAGGGTTAAACAATACCTCATGGGTCGGGAGGTGAGATTTTTTTTAGATAATTAACAAGTTAAAAATATTGAACGGAGGACAATAGAGATGAAAAAAAATAAGTTATGGAAGGTTATGTCTCTGATGTTAGTTCTTTCTTTTCTCTTGGTCGGTTGCGGTGGAGAAGAGAAAAAGACCACCGAAGGAGATAAGGGATCTTCCAACGGCGAAAGCATTAAAATTGGATTTTTAGGAGCAAAAAACGGTAATCATGCTGCATTTGGCATTCCTACTTTGGAAGGTATGAAGATGGCAGCAGAGGATATTAATAAAGCCGGCGGGTTACTGGGCAAAAAGATTGAAATTATTGAAGAAGACCATGGCAGCAAAAATACCGAAGGTGCTAACGTAACTCAAAAGCTTATTACCCGTGATAAGGTTGTAGCCATTGTAGGTGATCCCACCACTGCCATTACAAAAATTGCTGCACCCATCGCACAAGAGAAAAAGGTTGTATTGCTTTCTGCTGGTGCTGTAGGAACCGGTGTTGTGGAAAATGGTGACTACATTTTCCGTGATACACTACTGGATGCCGTGGCGGCTCCTGCTGTTACCAAATATGTAAAAGAAAATCTTGGTTGGAAAAAAGTTGCTGTCATCACTTCGATGAATAATGACTATAGTGTTGGACTATCAAAATTATTCAGAGCCGCTTTAGTTGATAATGGTATTGAAATTGTAGCAGAACAAAGCATTCAAGACGGAGATCAGAACTTCAGTGCCCAGGTTACTGCCATTAAGGAGAAGAATCCTGACGGAATTGTTTTTACAGGCTATTACACTGAGGGTGGACTGTTTATGAAAGAAGTTCGTAAACAAGGCATGAAGACTGTTATGGTTGGCGGCGACGGTCTGTTGGGTGATGTTCTGATGAAGATGGGTGGAGAAGCTGTTGAGGGCAGCATGATTTATTGCGGCTTTGCAGCCGACGAGAACAAAGCAGGGGAGAAAACAAAGAAGTTTATTGAAGCTTATAAAACAGGAAATAATGGTACGCTGCCTGATATGTTTGCAGCCCAGGGCTACGATGCTGTCATGCTTATTGCAGATGCCATAAAAGCAGCTAATAGTGATGTACCAGAAAAATTCCGTGCAGAATTGGCCAAAACGAAGGATTGGACAGGTGTGTCGGGCATCATTACATTCCAAGAAAACCGCGAACCTATCAAAAGTCCGGTTTACCTTTTGGAAGTGAAAGGCGGAAAATTTACTGTAAAAGAAACAGTAGAAATAAAATAATTTTTATGACATAAAAGTTTGCAGCCATTGCTGTATTAGTAATGGCTGCAAATTGTTCATACCCCGCAGGAAGGAAGGGTTTTATGCTTGGACAGCAGCTACTTAATGGAATAACATTAGGTGCAACCTATGCGTTAATCGCCCTAGGTTACACGATGGTTTACGGTATTATTCAGTTGATTAACTTTGCCCATGGAGAAATCTATATGGTTGGTGCTTTTGTAGGGGTGTTAATGGTTACTGTTTTTCAACAGGGGTTAGCTGCTTCGTTGGTTGCTGCTATGCTTACCTGTATGGTTATCGGTGTATCCATTGAACGCATTGCTTATCGTCCCCTCCGCAGGTCCACTCGGTTAGCTCCGCTAATTTCTGCCATTGGAGTTTCTATTTTTCTACAGACATTAATGACAAAGCTCAAAGGTCCACAACCTGTAGGGTTTCCCCATGTAATTGAAGATGCCATTTATAAATTTGCTTCAATTGAAATCAGCAAGGTACAGATTATTATCTTAGTATTATCCAGCCTACTTATGGCAGGACTACATTTTATTGTGAAGTATGTTAAGATTGGTAAAGCCATGCGAGCTGCTTCGGAAGATTATGATACGGCAGCGTTAATGGGTATAAATGTCAACAGAGTTATCTCATTTACCTTTGCTATTGGATCAGCTCTGGCTGCAGCGGGTGGGGTACTGGTAGGGATTTATTTTAACTCTGTATCGCCGCTAATGGGAGTAACGGTAGGTTTAAAGGCCTTCTGTGCTGCTGTCTTAGGGGGGATCGGAAGTATACCAGGGGCCATGTTGGGAGGTTTGTTTTTAGGTGTGGCGGAGACCCTGGGCGTAGCCGGCGGTTTTGATTTATATAAAGACGCCATTGCCTTTACCCTGTTAATTGTAGTTTTACTTTTCCGGCCCACGGGGTTGCTAGGACGGCCAATTCAAAGGAAAGTGTAGGTAAATTGCCATGGATAGTATTTTTAGCATGTTTTTAAATGATTACTATATCCAGGTATTGACTATGCTGGGTATATATCTAATTGGTGCCCTAGGACTTAATTTAATAACTGGTGTAACTGGCCAACTATCCTTTGGACATGCAGCCTTTTTAAGTATTGGGGCCTATACCTCAGCAATCTTTAGTGTGAAATTAGGAATGTCCTTCCCTGTTGCTATCATTGCTGGTGGTCTTATGTCTGGTTTTTGGGGTATATTACTGGGTTACCCTACCCTTCGGTTAACTGGTGACTATTTAGGTATTGCCACCTTAGGCTTTGGCGAAATTGTACGAGTTGTTTTTCTTAACTTAAGTATCACTGGCGGCGCCCTGGGTATGGCAGGGATTCCCCGTAGCTCAAGTCTTACCGTGGTAATTTTAGTGGTTATTGTGACTGTCTGGGCTATGGTTCGATTAGAAAATTCTCGCTTTGGCCGATCGTTGTTAGCAATTCGGGAAGACGAAATTGCTGCCGAGGCCATGGGCGTTAACATTACCACTTCAAAGATTACTGCCTTTGCCATAGGTACCTTCATTGCCGGAGTTAGCGGAGGATTATATGCCCACCTGCTAACCTATCTAAATCCATCGGATTTCGGTTTTCTAAAATCCTTTGAATTTTTAACCTTCGTTGTTTTGGGTGGGTTGGGAAGCATTCCTGGCGTTATTCTGGGCACTAGTATTTTGACATTGGCACCTGAATTTCTACGTTTTATTGCTGACTATCGAATGATGGTTTATGGCTTACTGATGGTAGTAATGATGATTGTTCGCCCCAGAGGATTGCTGGGTGGTGTAAAAGTAAGCCGGATCTTAAATAAGAAATCTCTCCCAAAAAACAAAAACACATCTGCCACCGGCGGGGTCAACTAATGGAGGCGAAGCAATGTCAAAGGTAATTTTAGAATTAAACAGTGTGACCATCCGATTTGGCGGGCTTACTGCCGTTGACAATGTTAACATGAAAATAGAGCAGGGGACCATTCGGGCCCTTATCGGACCCAATGGAGCTGGAAAAAGTACAATATTCAATCTGATTACAGGCATCTATCCGCCATCCGCAGGGGAAATCTCTTTTTTAGGTGCTAGGATCAGTGATCTAAAGCCCCATGCTATTACAGAAATGGGTATCGCCAGAACCTTCCAAAACATACGTTTATTTGATGAAATGACGGTATTGGATAATGTCAAAATAGGTCAGCACTGTCGAACTAAAACCGGTTTTCTTGGATCCATAATAAGGGGACCCAGCGTAAAGGCGGAGGAAAAGGCCATTACGGAGGCTTCTATGGAGGCCCTAAAGTTAATGGAACTGGAACATAAAGCAGATGAATTGGCTATGAATTTACCCTATGGAGAACAGCGCCGACTAGAAATAGCTCGAGCACTGGCCACAAATCCAAAGCTTATTCTGCTTGATGAGCCTGCTGCTGGTATGAACCCACAGGAAAAAATGACACTTGTAGCTATGATACGAAAAATCCAAAGCAGGGGGCTAACTATTTTCTTGGTTGAGCACGATATGAAATTTGTTATGAATTTATCCGATCGCATCGCGGTTCTGGATTATGGCAGAAAAATTGCTGCGGGATCTCCGGCGGAAATTCAGCGGGACCCAGCGGTTATTGCTGCTTATTTGGGAAAGGAAGTGGTATAGCCCATGCTGCTAGAAGTTAATGACCTACATGTTTCCTATGGGGCTATTCGTGCACTGAAAGGTGTTTCTTGTCAAGTGGGCGAAGGTGAAATTGTAGCGTTAATTGGTGCCAATGGTGCGGGGAAAACTACAACCCTGCGCACCATTTCAGGTTTGATTCGGCCTCAGTCAGGTTCCATTACATATAAGGGAATTGCTATTACAAAAATGCCTCCTCATGAAATTGTTGGTCTGGGTCTGTGTCAAGTGCCGGAAGGAAGACGGGTTTTCACCAGAATGACAGTCATGGAAAATTTAGAGATGGGAGCGTATATACGAAAGGATAAGTCCAGCGTTAAAGAGGATATAAAAAAGGTATTTCAACGGTTTCCTCGTTTGGAAGAGCGCAAGGATCAATTATCGGGAACCCTTTCCGGTGGTGAACAACAGATGCTGGCAATGGGTCGAGCATTGATGTCTCGGCCTAATGTTTTGTTAATGGATGAACCTTCCATGGGATTAGCCCCTATGCTTGTTCAAGAAATATTTGCTATAATAAAAGAAATCAATGAAACTGGGACAACAATTCTGTTGGTTGAGCAAAATGCTCATATGGCGTTATCCATTGCCCATAGGGCCTATGTGCTGGAAACCGGGGAGGTTGTTCTGGTGGGTCCTGCCAAAGATTTAGCTAATAACCCAGAGGTTCAAAAGGCTTATTTGGGTGAATAAAACGGAAAACTAAAAGTAGGAAACTCTCCTACTTTTTAGCGTGTATACCACTGTATACAATATTATAAAAACAGGTAGAGTTATAAACTTTCTGATAGTGATATGACTGGGGTGATTAAATGCATAAAGGTTTTTTAACTGTAAAAGAGATGTTGTATAAGGATCTTCTATCGGTTACTCCAGAAGAAACCATAGGTAAAGTTAGGGAAAAGGGTGTTCCGAACCGTCCTGTTGTGCTGGCAATGGATGGTGATCGTTTAGTGGGAGTAATGCTTTGGAAGGATGTTATTAATCGTAAGCTCGAATCAGATGTGCTAGTGAACCAAGTGATGAGAAGGGATTTTTCTTCTCTGGATGAAGAAGACCTTGAGAGGGAAATCTTGGCCTTTTTACCGGAACTTCGCTACCATGCCCTTGTTTGCCGAAATAATCAGGGAGATATATTAGGGGTTCTATCCTATGATCAGGTATTTCATGATCTTGCTTTACGAGTTTGTGAAACCGAAGCAAGGATTAATGCGGTTGTGGAAACTGTAGACGAAGCTGTATGTATTGTTGATAATAATGATATGGTTACCAGCTGGAACAGCCGTGCTGAAGAACTATATGGAATAAAAGCACAGGATATCATTGGCAAACCGATTTGTAGCTTTTTTACCAACCTGGTGGTAACCAGAGTGAATAAAGAGTGGCAGGAAATACGATCTCTACACCATCAACCTGTACCGGGTACCCACGTTTTAATAAATGCTACTCCTGTACGATTAGGACCTAAAGTGATAGGTGGTGTAACCGCTGAAAGGGATGTTACTGAGATAGTACAACTGAATCAAAAATTAAACCAGGCCAGTTCTCAAGTGCAGCGTCTGGAAAAGGAAATTGATAAATTTTCTACCGACCGAAATCCCTTTGCTGCTGTCAAGGGTCACCATAAAAGATTGACAGAATTAATCAATGTTGCCAGAAAGGCAGCCTTAACCAGTGCTGTTGTGCTATTACGTGGGGAAAGCGGTACAGGCAAGGAATTGTTTGCTAAGGCAATTCATGAAGCAAGTCCCCGTATAGACAAAAAGTTTTGTGTTATCAATTGCGCCGCAATTCCCCCCAGTCTTTTTGAAAGTGAAATGTTCGGTTATGAGAGTGGTGCCTTCACAGGTGCCGATAAAAAAGGGAAAATAGGTGTGTTTGAAATGGCAGATGGCGGCACTTTGTTTCTAGATGAAATAAGTGAATTGCCGCTGGATATGCAAGTTAAGTTGCTCAGAGTTCTGCAAGATGGTGTATTCTTTAGAATTGGCGGTTCAACTCCCATAAAAGTAGATGTAAGAATTATAGCTGCCACCAACCGTTCCTTGGAGGATATGATGGCCCATGGAACCTTCCGGGAAGACCTTTATTACCGTTTGAATGTCGTATCCTTGGAAATCCCACCCTTGCGCGAGAGAAGAGAAGACATTCCGGAACTGGTATACTTATTCTTACAAGAATTCAGTCAACTTTATAATAAGCAGATTTCCAAATTGGAGCCAGGTGTCATGGCTACCTTCTTGGCTTACTCATGGCCCGGAAATATTAGGCAGCTAAAGAATATCATCGAACGAATGGTTATCCTAACAGAGGGTGACACAGTTCTTGAAAGTGCCATTCCTGAATCATTAAAGCTGAGTTCCAGACAGGACCAAGCCACTGCTACCATAGGGTTGGCCTCAGTCACTGAACAAACAGAACGGGAACTTATCATACGAACCCTAAAGCAGGTCAATGGCAATCGATCAGAAGCTGCCCGTATGCTGGGTATTCCTAGAAGTACACTATATTATAAAATGCATCAACTGGGAATTATGTAAGAGTCTTGTCTAGACATAACTGTCATAAAGACTGACACTTGTGCAGAAAATCATACTGTATTTATGATGATTATCAAGAAAAACACGCATTGTTGCGTGTTTTTCTTGATTTTAAAACTTTTTAAATATTCTATATACTGACGAATGACTGATTTACCTTATGACTGGAGCAACAACCTGTACACTCTGGGTGGAAATATGTCCTTATTGGCACAATAATTGCTTTTTATATAACCAAGGAGGTATTGACCCATGAGAATTGAAAAGCACCCCATACTAGAATTTAAATCCAGCAGCAAAATCAAATTTACTTATAATGGAAATGAATTGGAAGGTTACGAAGGTGAGACAATTGCTGCTGCCCTCCATGCTGCAGGTGTTCGAATTATGCGGGAAAGTGGACATTTACATCGTCCCAGGGGTTTGTTTTGTAATATTGGTAACTGCTCTTCCTGTTTGATGGTTGTTAACGGCGAACCCAATGTTCGGGTATGTGTAGAAAGGTTACGGGAGGGGATGGTCGTGGAGACCCAGAAGGGGAAGGGTGAGCTAAAGTGAAATACACCGAAGTAGCCATTGTAGGTGGGGGACCCGCTGGTTTAACTGCTGCAATGAGTGCCGCTAAGTTAGGTGCGGAGGTTATCTTAATTGATCGAAATGATTATTTAGGGGGCCAACTGATAAAACAAACACACCGTTTTTTTGGTTCTAAACAACAGAGGGCATCGGAACGGGGTATTGACATTGCACGGGAGTTAAGTGACCAGGTTATGAATATCCCGAATATACAGGTTATGACTGAAGCCACTGTACTGGGTTATTACGAAGACGGTGTATTACTGGTTGAGCAAAATAAAAAAATCATTACAATTCATCCCAAAAGAATCGTTATTTCCACTGGCGGGGCAGAAAAGACATTGTTGTTTCCCAATAATGATTTGCCGGGTGTTTACGGTGCGGGGGCAGTCCAAACCCTTGTTAATGTTTACGGTGTAAAACCAGGCAAAAAAGTCCTGATGGTAGGTGCAGGGAATATTGGCGTCATTGTAAGCTATCAATTACTTCAGGCAGGCATAGAGGTAGTTGCTATTATAGAAGCAGCACCTAAGATTGGTGCTTATTGGGTTCATGCTGCGAAAGTCGTCAGGGCCGGTGTCCCCATTTTGACCCGGCATACTATCGTCAAGGCCCATGGAGAAAGGGAAGTTAATGGTGCCACTGTGGTACGATTGGACGAAAACTGGCAGCCCATAACGGGCACCCAAAAGAAACTGGATGTTGATGTTATCTGCTTATCCGTAGGGCTAACACCCCTGTCGGAATTGCTATGGCAAGCGGGCTGTAAAATGGTCTATGTTCCTGAATTAGGTGGCAATGTGCCCCTGCGGAATGAACATCTAGAAACCTCAGTACCTGGTATCTACGTAGCCGGCGATGTTGCAGGGATTGAAGAGGCCTCTGCAGCTATGATGGAGGGATCCTTAGCAGGTTTAGAGGCAGCTGCCAGCCTTGGCTATACCAGTGAAACATTGCAAGAAAATCTAAGGGATGTATTAGAACAATTAAAGGGTTTACGATCAGGTTCTGTGGGAGAAAAGATACGCAAAGGGATGGAACAAGTCAGTCTAGGGTAATCAGAATGATTTCCTAAATCAAGGAAAACACTTTGCGATATGCACAAGGGCAACCAAGGCTGGGGTGCCCCTCGGAAGATAGTGCCAGCCCAAGCTTTCCCAAGGAGCTGATAAATAATTGATTGCTAGGAGTGATATCCCATGTTGCCACAAGACGGTATTGTAAGACCGGAAGATGTGGCCTCTGTTTTACCCCCGGAGGAACGTCTGGCCCAAGGTCCGGTGGCCATTGCCGAGTGCTTTCAAAACATTCCCTGTGACCCCTGCTATCACAACTGTAAGCAGGGAGCAATTCAAGAGTTTAAAGAAATAAACGATCGCCCCCAAATTATATTTGACAAATGCAACGGTTGCGGTACCTGCATGAGTCGCTGTCCAGGCCTTGCCATATTTGTAGTGGACGCTACTTTTTCCGACTCAGAGGCTATAGTCAAGATTCCCTATGAATTTTTGCCGATTCCGGATGTCAATGAAACCGTCACAGCTATTAACAGAGCCGGTCAGGCAGTGGGAGAGGCAAGGGTCGTACGTGTTCAAAACACTAAGGTTCAGGACCGAACTGTCATTGTATGGTTAGCTGTACCCAAAGAATTAATGCTGGAAGTACGGCATTTCAAAGTCAGGGGGGTGCAGTAAATGAGTCAAAAGGATGAAAATGACGTTACCATCCTCTGTCGCTGTGAAGATATAACCATTGAAGAAGTACGTTCTTATATTCAACGGGGAATCACCGATTTAGAACAATTGAAGAGGTTATTAAGGGTAGGTATGGGTCCCTGCCAGGGCAGAACCTGTACTCCCTTATTAGTAAATGAATTGGCCAGAGCTACCGGGCAGGAAATAAAAAGGATTCACCTGACGGTATTCCGTCAACCAACTACCCCTGTAAAGCTGGGGGTTCTGGCAGGAGGTACCGATCATGAAGAAAACAGCTGATTATGTTGTCATTGGGGGTGGCGTGATTGGTTGTTCCATTGCCTATCATTTAGCCCAAAAGGGCGCTAAAAACATTGCATTAATCGAAAAAAAATATCTTACCAGCGGTGCCACCGGTCGTTGTGGTGCAGGAGTAAGGATGCAATTTGGTACTGAAACAAACTGTTTGCTTGCAAAACACAGTGTAGAACTCTTTGAAAATTTGGAAGAAGAGCTGAGTTATGACGGTAGTATTGAGTTCAAGCAGGGTGGCTATTTGTTGCTAGCCTATACCGAAAAAATGGTTGAACAATTTCATAAAAATTTGGGCATACAGCATCAACTTGGTATACCATCCAGTTGGGTAACTCCGGAGGAGGCAAAGGAAATTGTCCCCTATTTAAATACCCAGGGATTGTTGGGTGCTACTTTCTGCCCAAAGGACGGTCATTGTAATCCCTTTAAAACCACCGATGCCTATGCCAAAGCTGCCCAGAAGCTGGGAGTAGAGATTATGACCTACACCGAAGTTACTGAATTGTTAGCCCAGGAAGGCCGGATAAAAGGGGTTAGAACCAGGGAAGGCATTATTGAAACGCCTGTGGTCATTCTATGTGCCGGGTCCTACTCTCGGGATTTAGCAGCAACCATCGGCATAGAATTACCAATTACCCCTGAACGACACCAGATTCTTGTGACTGAACCAGTGGAAAAGATGCAGGAACCGATGGTCATGAGTTTTTATCATGGACTTTACTGTCAGCAGGTTCCCCATGGTGGCTTTGTGATGGGTCTTGGTGACCCCAATGAGCCCAAGGAATACAATTATAACGGTAGTTGGCAATTTCTTCATGAAATGGCAGCTAAGGCCACCTTTATATTGCCTCCATTGGCCAATTTAAGGGTGGTACGTCAATGGGCAGGTCTATATGACTTAACTCCCGATCGTCAACAAATCTTGGGCAGTGTTCCCGGTTGTGAAGGATTCCATCTTGCCGCAGGCTTCTCTGGTCATGGATTTATGATTGCGCCCATGACAGGCAAATTAATGGCAGAACACATTCTAGGAGAACCCACCAGCTTACCCATTCAAATGTTTGATTTCAGCCGCTTCGAGCGTGGGGACCTATTTATTGAACCTTCGGTGGTATAGTCCCACAGAAAGTTAAGATAAAAAATGAATTTTTAAGGAGGATTCCATGAAAAACTTTAGCAACGAACCCTTTACAAATTTTGCTTTGGCAGAAAATGCTGCTGCCATTAAGTCCGCCCTAGCACAGGTCCGGCAGGAATTAGGGAAAAAATATCCCCTGTATATTGGGGGGGAAACCATATATACAGATGAAGTAATTATATCCACAAACCCAGCCGATGAAAATGAAGTTATTGGCAATGTATCCAAGGCGAACTTGGAATTAGCTGATAAGGCCATAGATACTGCTTTTCAAACCTTTAATAACTGGTCTAAGGTAGAACCCGGGGAACGGGCTATGTATCTATTTAAAGCGGCTGAACTCATGAGACAAAGAAAACATTATTTTTCTGCCTGGTTAGTTTTAGAAGCCGGTAAAAACTGGGCAGAGGCAGACGCAGACACAGCAGAGGCCATTGATTTTATGAACTACTATGCCAATGAAATGTTGCGCTATGCTAATCCCCCCCAACTGGTTACGGTCAATGGGGAGTATAACAAAATGAAATATATCCCACTGGGTGTAGGAGTTGTCATTCCCCCTTGGAACTTTCCGCTGGCAATTATGGCCGGGATGACAGTGGCATCGGTGGTAACCGGTAATACGGTTGTTCTTAAACCGGCCAGTGCCACACCGGTCATTGCAGCAAAATTCATGGAACTTCTTAGGGAGGTAGGACTGCCCGACGGCGTAGTTAACTACCTGCCAGGTTCTGGTGGCGCCATTGGCGATTATTTAGTATCTCATAAACTAACCCGTTTTATCAATTTTACCGGTTCTAAGGAAGTGGGCTTGCGGATCAGTGAACTGGCGGCCAAAGTGTCTCCGGGTCAAAAATGGATTAAGCGAGTGGCTGCTGAAATGGGTGGGAAGGATTCCATCATTGTAGATGAAACTGCAGATCTGGATAAAGCAGCCCAGGGGATTGTTGCCTCTGCCTTTGGTTTTCAAGGTCAAAAGTGTTCTGCTTGTTCAAGGGCCATTGTGGTAGAAAGGGTTTATGATGAAGTGATAGAAAAAGTTCTGACCCTAATGCCAAAACTGACTCAGGGTTCCCCTGAAGAAAATTTCCCCATGGGACCTGTCATTGAGAAAAGAGCCATGGAGAAAATTTTGGAATATATCGAAATAGGAAAACAGGAAGCTTCCCTGATATTGGGCGGGGAAAGATTAGGTGAAAAGGGTTGGTTTGTTAAACCCACCATCTTTAAAGACGTACCTCCAACGGCTAGAATTTCTCTGGAAGAAATATTTGGACCCGTTCTGGCATTTATTAAAGTAAAGGATTTTGATGAAGCCTTGCAAGTTGTTAATAATACGGAATATGGCTTAACTGGATCTTTATACACTAGAAACAGAGAAAATATTCGCCGGGCCAAGGAAGAATTCAATGTTGGAAACCTGTATTTTAATCGGAAATGCACCGGAGCCCTGGTGGGCGTACATCCCTTTGGCGGATTTAATATGTCCGGCACATGCTCCAAGGCAGGCGGTATTGATTATCTAGGATTATTTATGCAGATGAAAATAACTTCAGAGGTTTTAGGCTAAGATATTTACCATCCATTACTTTCATTCCATAGTCTCTATGAGACTATGGTTTTTTGTTTAAGTGGTCAAACTAATCATACTAGGCCCATCAGGGTGTGCCTGCCTGTGCTTTCAGAGTGCGGAAAGACTCTCGTGCCCTTTAGTATGGTGGAGCCAGGTTTACTTTAGAAGATACACAATTAGGATAATTCTACATTTTGTGGTGAAACTAATAACGGTGATGAAAATGAATTGGTGGAAAATAATTAAAAAGACCTTTGAATATAAACCAAATACTGATCGAGAAGGCTTTGTCCTCAAAGAGACAAGTCAGGAAAAGGAACAATTGGCTCGGGAGCAAAATCCATGCCATGGAAAAGAAGGCAAGGGTAACGATGAAGCACAGAAAAAGGATGAGAAAATAGGCAGTCAAAAACGTGCCCAAATAAGGAAACCGGATAAAATATTCTGGAAGCAGGAAGGTGTTCAAAAACAAGGGACAAGAGAGGGGCTTAAAGATTCTGAAGTTGACAAAGATAAGAGAATAATAAAAAAGAAAGAAGAAAAAAAAGAGGATCGGCAAAATATTAAAAAACCCTTAAAGGTCCATGAGGCCCAGGATAACCATGATCCAGATCGAGTTAGTCCTTACTTGGAAGTGAATAAAAAACGCATTGAAGAAATTTACGGCTTGCCGGATAATAAAGATTTTATTATCCGTGAGTTTACCATTGCCCTGGCGCCTCCGGTACAGGCCTTTGCCCTTTTTCTGGAAGGTATGAGCGAGAAAGCCATTATTAACCAGAACATCCTGCAGCCCATGATGTTGTTTTCCAATTTTCATGAGGAAGTGGAAGGTTATCTGCTGGATCATGTTAAAAAGAGGGTCTTAACCGGCAATCAGGTTACCGCCCATGAAAGGTATGAGCAAATAATCGGTGGTGTTAACTTTGGTTCCACGGCAGTGTTTATCGACGGATGTGATCAAGCACTGGTGGTGGAAACCAAGGGGTGGGAGCACCGTGGCGTGGGAATTGCGCTAAATGAGTCAGTTGTCCGCGGTTCCCAGGAAGGTTTTGGCGAAATTTTACGGACAAACACAGCGCTGATAAGAAAATATATTCGTTCGTCAAAATTAACCACTGAAATGCTTAAAGTAGGGAATGTGGCCCAAAACGATGTGGCCCTAATGTATATCAGAGATATAGCCAATGAGTCGTTGGTTCAAGAAGTGAAGCGAAGGATTAAATCACTGAAGATTGATGGGGTTATAGACAGTGGTATCTTGGAACAGTTGATAGAGGAAAGGCCCTGGAGCATTGCACCTCAGGTAATGGCCACCGAAAGACCGGACCGAGTAGCTTTAATGCTTCTGAGGGGTAAGGTTGCTATTTTTCTGGACGGCAACCCCTATGTATTGCTGGTTCCCACTACTTTATTTGATCAGCTACATACCCAGGAGGATTATTACCTGAGGCCCCTGTTTGGTAGCTTTTTGCGGCTTGTTAGAGGCTTAGCTTTTTATATTTCCTTCCTAACCCCAGGCGTTTATTTAGCCATAGTTTTATTTCATAAAGAAATGATTCCCACAGAACTGTTACTGGCGATATCGGGGTCCAGGGAAAAGGTACCGTTCCCCAGCTTTTTAGAAGTCTTACTTATGGAAATATCCTTTGAGATGCTCCGAGAAGCAGGCCTCCGGGTACCGGGAATATTAGGAAACACCATCGGCATTGTCGGCGCCATCGTTCTAGGTCAAGCTGCCGTTCAGGCCAACATTGTCAGTCCCATTCTGGTCATAGTGGTGGCAGTAACCGGTTTAGCATCCTTTGCTATCCCGTCCTATTCTCTTCAGTTTTCCCTAAGGATTATGCGCTTTGTCTACATTGCCCTGGCTGCGATGATGGGCTTTGTGGGTATTGTGTTCGGGTTGTTTGTTCAAATGCATATGATGGCTTCTTTAAAATCCTTTGGTGTACCTTACCTAGCTCCTATGTCCCCCACCACTGGCACCACCGGGGATGCAGTGTTTCGCAGACCTGTTTTTTCCTGGGAAATCCATCCAGACTTTTTAAATACCAAGAAACAAGGATCACAGCCTAAAATCGCCAGGGGTTGGGTGAAAGAATCCACAAAAAGGGAGAAATAACATTGATCCAAGAAGGTAAAATTGGCTTTGCTGAAGGATTTTCATTGCTACTAATAACCAATATATCTATTTTATTCTTAACTTTACCTGCAAAGCTAATCGGAGAGCATAAAACCATGGCCTATCTTGTTTATTTCCTGGTGCTAGTTATGGTTTTATTGATCTTCTGGCTCATGGCAGCCCTAATGAAAAGGCACCAAAACATAACCTTGATTGAGGTCAGTGAGAAGTTGCTGGGCCCATACCTTGGGATGGTGATTAATCTAGTTTTTGTTTTGTATTTTATTGTTTGGGAGTCACTCCTGCTTAGGATGTATTCAGAAACGTTTATTACCACGGCATTACCAAGAACTCCCGTTAGCGCAGTTCTTACAACGCTGGTTCTGGCGGCCTTTATCAGTGCATTTTACGGTTTGGAAGTCCTTGCAAGGGTGGCCCGAGTATCCTTAACTTTTATTGTATTGGGATTGACCATTGTGTTTTTGTCTATCATGAAGGAAGTAGATGTTACCAATCTTTATCCTCTCTGGACGTCTGAACCTATAACATTATTTTCCAATGGAGTATTGCATTACACGGCAGCCGCTGATTTGTTAGTGCCGGCCATCATAATTCATGCCTTTGGGGGGTGGCGTCACTTTTGCAGGGCAGGCCTATTGGCTTTTTTGACGTCACGGATAATCGTAGGGATTGCACTTCTGTTAATCTTACTCACCTTTGGTGTTCAACCGTCATCGGAAATGCTCCTTCCCTTTTATGAGTTAAGTAAACTTATTAGTTTTGGGCGATTTTTTCAACGTCTTGAAGCCGTTTTTCTATTGACCTGGTCCATGGTTGGTTATATTAAGATAGGGTTATACCTGTATATAATCGCAGTTATTTTGGCCAGAATGTTTCGTTTAGAAGATTACCGTCCCCTGTTATGGGTTGTTGCCTTACTCTGCTATGTTTTAAGTATTTTGCCAGCAGATCTGCCTACCGCCCTAGTGTATTATGAAGCCATGAGAGGAACTTTGGGATTAGTCCCAACCTTGGCAGTACCATTGCTTTTGTTATTGGTATCGATGTTTAAAAAAAATGAGGAGCTAGGCAATGATGACAGCAAAACCTAAAAAGAATTGTTACTGGTTAATAATATTTCTGTTACTAATTTTATCATTAATGGTTACCGGTTGTTGGGGAGGACAGGAAACTGATGAAGTGCTCACAATTTTAGCAATAGGCCTTGATAAAGGAGAGAAAGCACCTCTGAAAATGACAGTTACAGTAGCCAACCCCAGTGCCTTTGCCGGCGGTGGCGGTGGTGGCGGTGGTAAGGAGGAACGCTTTATTAATTCAACCGTTGAGGGTTCCTCGGTCTGGAATTGTTTTATCCTGCAGCATATGTATGGAAGTGCCAGGACGATAAGTTTCCAGCATACCCAGGCCTTTATTATCGGGGAAGAGTTGGCCAAAGAAGGTATAGCAAAACACATGGGGGAGTTACTGCGTCAACAGGAAGTTCGGAGAAGTAGCTCTCTGTTTATCTGCCGGGGCACAGCAGAGGATTTTATAGAAAATAATAAATCCAAAGTGGAAACCTCCCCCGCAAGACAATACCAATTTATAGATAGGTTATCTCATTATACTAGCTTATTTCCTAGTAGTGATCTTTATAATTTTTATGATGCACAAAAAACATTATATAGCAGTCCTGTGATTCCTTTAGTGGGGGTATCCAAAGTCTCCAAACAATTGCTGAAAGCAAAGTTCGGAGACCCTCTCAAGGTACCCTATTATGCCGGCGAAGTGCCTGAAAAGGCAGGAACATCTAATGCGCAGTTTATTGGTGCCGCAGTATTTAGAGATGGTAAAATGGTTGGACAGTTAACTGGGGGTGAATCACGTATTATGTTGCTCCTACAGGGTAAAGCTGGTTTATCAACCTTTACAATGAAAGACCCTAGACATAAGGACAAATTGCTTTCCTTCGTACTTAAACAGGCTAAAAAACCTAAAATAGCAATGTCAAATGAGCAAGGGCATTTGAGAATCCACCAGACCATATTTTTAGAAGGTGAGTTTATGGGTATCCAAAGCGGCGAAAATTATGAAAGTTCCTCACAAAAGAAGTTGGTGGAGCAAGCCTTTAATCAGCAAATGAAACAGCTTACAAGGGATTTGATAGACAAGACGAAGGAAAAGAACTGGGGCGATATTTTTCACTATGATAGGTTCTATCGCAAGGAATTATGCTGTTGGGAAGAGTGGGATAAACTAAATTGGCAACAATTGTATAACGAGGCTGACATAACGGTGGAATTTAAGGCTAATATTCGGAGAGTAGGGTTATTAAGAAAAACAGCTACAACTCATGGGGAGTAGATACAATGAATTTTATACTGGCCTTGATTCCAATTGCCATCGGAGTTTACACACTCTCCTTTGCCTCCTGGTTGTGGAGACATAATAATAAGCGAGGGGCTGTTGGTACTTTTCTACTAACTGTTACGACTTTAACCCTATCATTTTATGCCATATTTATTCGGCAAAGCTTTTAAAAGCGTCTATTTTAGCTGAAAAAATACCAACAGCTGGATATTCAGTGAAAAAGGATATATCTCGCTCGCTGTGGAATATTACCATTGGATATTATTGGGGGATGTGATTTGATTGGATATTAAGGTCCAGCCAAGGCCAATGGAAGGGGAAGGTAATTTAGCAGAAGCATTGGAGAAGCTATTTATAGACGAATGGGGTGGTCCCAAGAATCCCCTGGCCCTTGCCTATTTAAGGGGGACCGTAATTCCTGATCTAATCCATTGCATCAAGAAAAACTGGATTTTTTTAGAGAATAAAACCTTTCAAGAAATTCTTAGTTCTAAACTCAACACACAGTTTGCTTACCCTCCTGCCTTTGCCGACGGCCTTGCTGGAGAAATCTTGGACTGTGCCAAGCATGTTTTAGGAACCAGTCCCTTGGCCAATCCTCATCCCTGGCAACCCTGGGAGATTATTTTACGAATGTTTACCATTGGTTATGGTTTGCCTGAAATCGTCCAAAGAACCGGTTACCCCGAGGCGTATCTGAATGTTATTTGTAAAAGGTACCATGTTTTGCAGAAGGCTCTAGAACTATTGGGAAAGCCATCTGAAGAACAATTGTATTCCTTTCTGGAAAAAAACGGCGGCAGCTTGTATTTAATTCGTTTTATGGTGGACTTCCAAAACCGATTTCATGTGTGCAAAAATTATTATGAGCAGCTGCATGCTCAACAAATCATTATGGATGTTGAGCTAAATATTGATCCTGACTTATTAATTCGCCTTTTCGAAGGCTTATTTGAGGTTGAAAGAATGGTTAGCCAAGAACGTTATACCGATTTACTAAAAGGTGCAAAAACTGCCTGGTTAACGGGTGAAAGTTATTATACTAAAACAAAGGGTTACGGACTTCTGCATGACTGGCCTAAAAAGCAGATTGTCACTTTGTTGGATCGACTACAGGAATGCAATTTAATTTTACAGGATAGTATTCACGAACATCAACTCACCCTCTCGGAGCAAGCTGCCCGCCTCATTTTACCACAAGTGGTTCCGCTGTTGGCAGATGAAGTTCAAAACATCCTGCGCAGCAAAGCCCGGGATAAAATCTCCCGCAGTACAGCAATCTTGCAGGGCAAGAACCCTGAAGTAACAGTGCATATTATTAAAGAATTGGTTCGCCGGCAAGATCCCAGTGTGATTATTTGTTTTAAAGCTTTACAACGGAGAGTACCAAAAAAAGTATTTTTACAGATTATCTGGGCCTGCGGTCAGTTGGGTGGAAAAGACGCCATAAGTTTGCTTTGTAAAGCTATTTTAGATCGTGACAGCTTAGTGCGCCTAAGGACCTGTCAGGCCATGGGCCAAATGGCAGAACCCTCCTTTTATTTTTGCTTGATTGGCGCCCTTGGGGACCCGGAGGTTATGGTTAGGGAACAGGCGGTCCGGGCCCTGGGAAATTTAAAAATGCCCAGTGCTCTAAAGCATTTAGAACATCTGATTAATAACCCCGGAGAGGAGCCGCAGGTTCAACGGGCGGCCAGGGACACAAGGTTAATTTTATTGCAAGAAAAGAATCTTGAAAAGAATTAATTCTTAATTCTTACATTTTAACTTTCTTAAACAGTTACTTGACGGAGTATTTTTGCAAATGAGATAATAATCAAGTAATATAAAATTTAAGCCATTTCAACAAAGTGACAATTAATAGGAGGTGCATGTTTTGCTAGAAAAGGAATTGGTTATTATCGGCGGGGGACCAGCCGGGTATGCGGCCGGTCTTTATGCTGCCCGAGCTGATATAAATAGTGTTCTAATTGAGAGAGGAATGCCTGGTGGTCAGGCTGCCGCCACCGAGTGGATTGAGAACTATCCGGGGTTTCCAGGGGGTATCGGCGGGATTGAATTAGCCATGAAAATGGATGAGCAAGCTAGATCCTTTGGGTTGGAAGTTACGATGACTGATGTAAGTAAACTGGAACTACAGGGCAGTGAATTTATTGTGTTCACGGGTCAAGAAACCATAAAAACAAAAACCGTGATCGTAGCCTCTGGCTCTAAGCCTCAATTTTTAGGTGTCGAAGGCGAAGGGAAATTTCATGGTCGCGGGGTTTCCTATTGTGCAACCTGTGATGGGGCATTTTTTCGTGATAAAACCGTAGCAGTGGTTGGCGGCGGCGATGCAGCGGTGGAGGAAGCACTTTTTTTAACTAAGTTTGCTGCTAAAGTATACATTATTCACCGCAGAGGCGAGTTGCGTGCTACAAAACTTATTCAAAAACGTGCCATGGCCAATGATAAAATTGCTTTTCTCTGGCACTCTGTAGTAGACGATATTTTAGGAGATAGCAAAGTGGAATCAATAAGAATTAAAGATGTTCGTACTGACGAGCTGTCTACTATACCCGTTGATGGTGTATTTATTTATGTGGGAACCCGGGCAAACTCAGAACTGATAAAGGACTTGGTTGAAATGGACTCCCGTGGTTATATCCTGGCAAATGAGAAAATGCAAACATCCGTTCCGGGATTGTACGTTGCTGGTGATGTTCGACAAAAATCCCTGCGTCAGGTCGTTACTGCTGTGGCAGACGGAGCCATTGCCGCCATGGAAGTAGAAAAATATCTGGCATCGTTGGAGGAATAAGAACAAAAAAAAGCTGTATCCTAGGTTAGATACAGCGAGAAAGGGAGAGGAGATTAGGTTGAGTACTCAACCTACCTTAAGTAGTATATCCAATAAGCAAAATATTATTTATTTGTAACATAGAATTTATGCCGCTACGGAACTTCCGTGGCGGTTTTTTATACTTGTAACAAATGGCATTATAAAGTATAATGCTTACAAACATATGTTCTAGATTGGGGGTGTTAAACATGATGGATATTGGTTGGCATAAAATTCTGAGCTTAAAGGTTCAAGGTGGCTTTTTAGATGGAGAGGTCATTCATTTTAATCCCCATTTAAATTGTTTAATTGGAGGACGAGGTTCCGGAAAAACCACTGTGATTGAAATGCTTCGTTTTGCCTTGGATGCCTATCCCCCTGGAACTGGCATCAGTAAAAGATTACAACAACATTTGGCAGGTGTTTTAAATGGAGGCAGCATCAGTGTTTTCTTAGAAACCGCCGGCGGTGAACGGTATAACATAGAAAGATCGGGTTTGACCCATGTCATCAGAGTTACCGATGCTCAGGGAAGAATCATATCAAGGGAAACTGTTCCTAAAATTCCATTCGGGGCAGCTATCTATGGACAAAGCGAACTAGAACAGCTGGCCGATGATCCGGAGGCACAGTTATTGATCATCGATGGCAAAAGTTCTTCTATTCCTTTGATTAAAACAAGGATAGAAAATAGTCTTAAAAGATTAGATGAAAACCGTACAAAATTGGCAGATCATATTTTAGAAACCTATGATATAAGCAGTCAAGTTGCTCAACTGCCAGAAATTAAAAAACGTTTACAAGAACTTGCTGGAAAAGACTTGGATGGTTTAATTCAAAGACAACGAAAAAGGGAACGTGAAAGAATCTATCTATCCGACCTAAAAAGATCTCTAAAACTTTATGTTCAGCAAAATAAGCCCTGTGTGCCAATGCCCTTGCCAATGCAAGAAGAAGAATCTGCTTTTGAATTCCTGGAACAGGCCCAACAAGTGTACCAAGAGACTAGCCAAGCGACGGCAAAATTTTTAAAGCAAGTAACCTATCTTTGGCAAAATGCCCTGATTCAACTGGAAGAAATCATGAAAAATATGACTATCAGACATCAGGAGGAAGAACTACAAGACCAAAAAATGCGAGCAAACCTACCGGGGAGAGGACTCAATGAGGTACTGGCTGAGCGGACCCGCCTAACCTCCCTGGTGTTGGAATTGGAAAATCTGCTGGGAGTACTGATGGAAAGGGAACAAGAAATCAACTCTTTAAAGATAAAAAGAGAAGAGATGCATGATGAAATTGCACAATTAAAGAAAGACCTTTACTCGGAACGTCAAAAGGTATGCCAAACAATAAACAAGGCACTGGGTCCTGGCATACAAATAGATTTAATTCAAGGAGGTAACTTGCATTGCTTTAAAAATGCACTGTTAAATTTGTTACATCGCTCTAACCTGCACTACCATCGCTGGGTAGATCTCCTGGTGGAGCATTTAACACCTATGGAATTGGTCCAAATCATAAAAGACCAAGATTACTCATCCATAGAACAATACTGTTCTATGGATAGAGAAAGGTCTCGGCGCTTGGTGAACTTTTTGTCAATTAATATGTCCCAGGAAGACTTACTAAAATTGGAGGACGTTTGGTTGGAGGATTTACCCCGGTTACGACTTCAGGACGGAGAAATGTATAAATCTATGAACCAATTGTCCAAAGGGCAGAAATGTACAACAGTCCTGCCTTTATTACTAATGAATGATGCACGTCCGCTCATAATTGATCAACCGGAGGATCATTTAGATAATTCTTATATATCTCAAACGGTGGTACCCACACTAAAAAAGGTAAAGCTTCACCGCCAAGTAATTTTTGCCACGCACAACCCAAACATCCCGGTCTTGGGGGAGGCTGAAAATAATCTAATTCTCAGTTCTGACGGGAATCGAGGCTATTTAAGCTGTCAAGGGGACATGGCTATTAAAGAAGTTAATCGGGCTCTCCAGCGGGTATTGGAAGGAGGACCAGATGCTTTAAGGGGTAGGCTGGTAAAATATGATAGATAAAAATGAACAGCCAAAATGTAATAAAAATGAAAAAGTCCTTAGTGCCCTGTTAAGACATCCACAGTATAGCTGCCGCCGTAGGGCCATTGGATTGCTCGCTCATAAGAAAGACCTTACAACGCTGGAGGAAGTCTTAGGGGAGATTGAATCCTTTCCTGAAGATGTTCGCATGTCGGTTTTAACTTGGATTCGGAATTGGCACTGGGCCAGAGGAGCCCAGCCGGGGAGCAAAATTCTAAAGTTATGTCTTGCTTTAATGAATAGTCAAGACAGACAAATCGCTGAGGAAGTAAGTAACCTATTGATAAAAATCAGTACCCAGGATTTTTCTGAGTTACGAGAGGAAAGGATGTCTTATGCACTTTCTGATAGGGTAAAGGATAACCCTGCAAAGCTACAAGAGAAAATGGTTAAATTAATCATTGATCAAGTAAAACAGGAGATTTGGCTAGGAGAAAGGAATCTGGCATTGACCCGTGCACAGGTAAAGATACTCCTTCGTTTATCATATAGTCCAGGGATCTTTGTTTCTCCAGATTTATTATACGGGGCAATCTATGGGGAATCGTCAGGAATCCCAGGAGACATCAAAAGTCATATCAAAAACATCCGCAAGGCCCTGGGAGATAGTAAAGAAAAGCAGCTTTATATCGAAAGTGGCCGAGCCCGGGGATATCGTTTGGTAAAGGGAAATGTGAACATCCTTAGAGCATAAAACCACGCTGTTATTTTTTCAGCGTGGTTTTAATTTTTGACAATTAATAACCTTAAATGTAGGTTACCCCATATTTACCAGGCTACTAAATATTCCACCAAGGATCTCCCTATAAAACACTTTTCCCCGCTGGATTTCACCATAAATCCACCGGAATGTCATAAAGTTAGGTTAAAAAACGAGGAGTGAAACAAATGGTAAAGGAACATAAAAGGGATTTTGATCAACCAATTTTATATTTTTGTCCTACTTATTTACCCCAGGGGGATGGAACAATCATTATGTATACCAATGGAGATCAGTATACCGATTCGAGAAATATTCGGAGTATCCGTCGGGCCCTTTGTCGATATTATGCACTGGATTACTCCGCCCTGCGTAGCAAGTGGCGTAATCACTGTAATATAGGCCTTGCTCCTTTACTGTTGGCCCCAGGGTATGTACTAATTCCTGTGAAAACAAGAATTGCTCGGTGCAAAGGGGATCCCTGCTATGCCTTTGTTAACCTACACTATATAGACTCTGTCCTGGCTTGCGGCGAACAGATCACAGGGTCAACCATCCTATTCAAAAATGGTGCCAGGCTAGGTTGTCATAACGGACTCAAGAACATTAAGAATAAAATGCTGGCAGCAAAAGCAATTGAAAGGATTTATTGTGATTCCAGATACACCAATCAGGGATTAGAAGAGGTATTCTATCGAATTATTGAAATGTTCAAACAGGAAAAAGGTAGTTAACCTTGAATATATCTGCTAGAACCATGAAGCTTGTTTGCGTTAAAATAATCTGTGGTTAAACTGTAATTAGAATAATAGAACCTGGAGTGATGTAAGTGAAACTTACCTTTTTAGGCCATTCAGCATTTTTACTGGAAAACCAGGAGGTGTCCCTTGTAATTGATCCTTTTTTAACCGGTAACCCCATGGCACCCCACGATATTCCTGTTAAACCCAATTATATTCTGGTTAGCCATGGTCATGGCGACCACCTTGGCGATGCCATAAGACTTGCCAAAGAAACCTCTGCAACCATTGTATCCGTCTTTGAACTGGCTAATTATTGTGCCCGGCAGGGGGTCTTGACACACCCTATGCATATTGGCGGTTCCCATAATTTTGGTCCTATGAAAGTAAAATTGACCCAAGCATTACATGGGAATTCTACTGGCAGTGACAGGGGACCGGCAGAATATCTTGGCAATCCCTGTGGTTTTTTAATTTATTTGGGCAATAAAACCATTTATCATGCCGGTGATACAGGACTCTTTGGGGATATGCAACTGATAGGCGACTTAAATAGTATTGATGTGGCCCTGCTCCCCATTGGGGATAATTTTACTATGGGACCCACAGATGCCTTAGAAGCGGTTAAAATGTTAAAGCCCCAAAGGGTTATTCCCATGCACTATAACACTTGGCCTCTAATAAGTCAGGACCCAACGGCCTTTAAAAAGGCAGTGGAGCAGGCAACAACCACACAAGTTGATATCCTGCAGCCCGGAGAATTTCTAAAAATATAATAAAGGTCCTAAAGCAAAAAGCAACCCGTATCACTTAACGTGGTACGGGCTGCTTTTTAGTTAAAACCTATTCTTCCCAAACTTTAACTTCTTTCATCTTATCGCCAGGTTTAATTTGATCCACGTATTCCTGACCCTCAACTACCTGACCAAAAACGGTATGTACACCATCTAAATGGGGGAAAGCATCATAGCAGATGAAGAACTGGCTGCCGCCGGTGTCTTTGCCGGCATGGGCCATAGATAAGGCACCCTTTTGGTGTTTATGGGGATTACCTTTGGTTTCACACTTAATGGTGTAACCAGGACCACCAGTGCCGGTACCGTAGGGGCAGCCACCTTGGGCCACAAAGCCAGGAATTACACGGTGAAAGTTTAGGCCGTTGTAGAAACCTTCATTTGCTAATTTCTCAAAGTTAGCGACAGTTCCAGGTGCAGCTTCATCGAAGAATTCGATGATAATTTTGCCCCCATTTTCCAGTTCAATACTTCCTTTTTTCAAAAGAGACCCTCCTTTGTTGTAACTCTCATTATTCTACTACAGAGTGCAGGTGCAGGCAAATTATGACATAAAAAAATATCCTATTTTTTTATTGATTAAAGTCATTTCCTATTTTCTTCATGCGGTCTATGGCTGCTTCATATTGGTCGAGATTCTGTAGTTGAGTTACCAAACTGTGGTACTCAGGGTGTTGGCAAATCTTTTGTAGCAAATCACTTATTAAAAGCAACTCATATATTCGGTGGGAGCTTGGTTGAATTCCGGTGAGTTCTGCAATTCCCATTTCTTCCCTTGTTTTATACCATAGTAAAACCAGTGGATGTAATTGGGGAGCAGCCTCAGGATTCCAACCGCCAATCTTGTGCACCTCTTTTAATATTAGGTCTTGTCCCAGGGTATTTTCTAAAAGAGATAAGGCTTTTCTAATCTTTGTAACTTTATCATTCATAATTAAACCTCCTACTAATAAGCAATTCTATTATATCAAAAGAATTACTATACGGAAGTTCTAACCTTCGGTATAATTATTTTTATTTAGGTTAACTGCCGCTCAATTTAAAAAATAGATTTTTATGTAATACATTGGGGGTTAATAGGTATGCTAAACTTTGTGGCACTAGACTTGGAAACATCAGGTCTAGACTGCTTACAGGATGAAATTATTGAGATTGGTTTAGTTAAAATGGTGGATGGGAAAGAGATTGATTCCTTTTCAACACTGATTCGCCCCAAGGGCATATTGCCTGTTAAGATAAAGCGTCTTACGGGAATAAAAGATCATGAATTGCAAGATGCACCAAAACTTCAGGAAGTGCTGCCAGTAATTTTACAATTTATTGCAGACTTGCCTCTGGTTGGCCATAATGTAAAATTTGATTATGATTTTTTATCAACAGCTGTTCAAAGCCCCCTAGCTAACCCACTGTATGATACACTTGAATTATCAAAGTATTTGATGCCTGGTGCCTCTAACCATCGTTTAGGGTATCTGTGCAGCTATCTGGGCATTGACATCCCCAACCAGCACAGAGCCCTTGATGATGCCAGGGGTGCTGCAATGCTTCTGATTCATTTGCTTAATCAATGCGAAGAAATGGAACCTGAGTTAATTTGGCAATTGAGCCAGTTCCTTAGCAAAAGTGGATCTCTTTGGCACTCCGTACTGGAAACCCTTAGTAGCCGGATGATAAAAATGTTTCCGGATCGGAAAATTACTGCCACTATTCCTGGTGCTACAGAAGAAGATAGTAATCAAAGCGAAAGAATACCACAACCAAAAACTACGCTAGATTTTGAACAGTGTCTTGCGGTTCTGGGCCCAGAGGGAATACTGGCAACTACACTTCCCCGTTTTCGTTACCGTTCGCAGCAATGTGATATGATGGAGCAAGTAACGAAGGGCCTAAATGGAGATAAGACGGTATTGGTAGAGGCCGGCACCGGCACCGGCAAATCTCTAGCCTATTTAGTTCCTGCCATTGCTTGGGCTAAACAAAACCATGAACGGGTACTTATTTCTACTCATACCATTAACCTGCAGGAACAGTTGTGGAACAAAGATATTCCTTTATTAGCAAAGCTACCCGAATATGAGTTTAAATCAGCCATTATGAAGGGACGCGGCAATTATATATGTCTTAGAAGATGGCACTCCTTTATGAAGGAAGACAATCATACACCGGACGAAGCGGCATTCTTAGCAAAAATTTTGATTTGGATCTATCAGACAAACACCGGAGACAAGGGCGAACTGGTTCTTAATTACAGCGACTTTGAATATTGGTACCGGGTTTGTAGTGAAAGTGATGGATGTCTTGGCAATCGTTGTCAATATTTTAAAGAAAAATGTTATTTTATGGCCGCTAAACGGAAGGCCGAGCGTGCAGATATTGTGATTGTTAATCATTCTCTTTTGTTAAGTGATGCAAATGCTGACAATATGATTTTACCATCATATGGACCGTTGATTATAGATGAGGCCCATCACTTAGAAAACTGCGCCACTGATCATCTGGGCAGAGCAGTAACCCGAGTTGGGGTTTTGCGTTGGCTAGCTGTTGCTACGAAGTTACTCAGCAAATTAGAAAAAATTGCTTTTTTGACAATAGATGGAAGATGGGAAAAACTATTATTACAAAGTAGCGAAACCAAACAAAGGACAAGGGAAGCGGCAACAAGTTTCTTTGAAATGGCATTAAGCTGGATAAAAAGTATCGATAGAAACGGTGAAGGTCGGTGTAGTATGCGTTTCGACCGCGGGGGAAATATAGATGGTATCCCCAGTATACCTGTGGCAGTGGATGCTGAACTAGATAACCTTCTGGTAAATCTACGAACCCTTTGTCAGGCCTTAGTAAAAATATCAGACCAACTGGAAGAGGGAACCGTTATTACAGGCGGTGGGCCAGGAATCATTAGAGATTTAGCGGCCTGGGCTTCTGTGGGTCAAGAATTAAGCGATAACTTGGAATGGATTTGTCGTCACCAAGAGGAGTCGCAAGTTTACTGGGTAGAGGGGGGCGGTGATTCTCCTGAGGTTGTCTTTCGGTCTGCTCCCATTGATGTCGGCCCATTACTATACGAAAAATTGTTTTCTGAGAATAGGCCGGTTGTTTTAACATCAGCCACGCTATCTGTAGATGGGAATTTTAAACATTATATAAATAGTGTAGGGTTAGACTTTTTACCACAAGAAAATATCCTTGAAAAACATTTGAACTCTCCCTTTAATTATAATGAGCAGGCCATATTATGTGTGGCCAGAGATATTTTACCGCCCGGTCAAGTAAGTAATAAAGAATATCACGATGAACTGTCCAAGGCAATCTTTCATATATCTATGGCCGCAGAGGGTCGTTCTCTGGTCCTATTTACTTCCCATCGGTCTTTGCGGGAGACATATCAACGCTTAAAGGATCAGTACGAAAATGAGGATATTTGTTTGTTAGGTCATGAATTGGATGGCAGTAGAAGGCGTTTAGTTGAACAATTTATGGAAGGTAGGAGAACAGTTTTGTTTGGTGCTTCCAGCTTTTGGGAAGGGGTCGATATACCAGGCGAGGCTTTATCCTGTGTGATCATTGTTAAACTGCCCTTTGCACCCCCAAATCATCCTGTTACAGAGGCAAGACTCCAAAAGCTCTCCCGCCAGGGTAGGAACGGATTTATGGAGCATCAAATTCCCCAGGCAGTCATAAAGTTCAAACAAGGTTTTGGCAGGTTAATTAGGGGACCCGAGGACAGGGGAGTGGTTGTTGTATTAGATGGTCGTTTGGTCGAAAAGAGATATGGTTACAAGTTTTTTAATTCTTTACCCATAGCACAACATATTCGAGATAGCTGGTTAGGAATATCAAAAAAAGCGAGATTTTGGTTAACTACTGGAAAATAGTTGCCATACCCCTTTTACTAAAGACATTACAATGCTAAAATAGAATAATGCAGAAAAGGGTTTTCTGTCTTAAAACCAAAACGGGGAGGTTCCCGATGAAGGGTCAGCACATACCCAGTATGTTTACAATGGGAAATTTATTGCTTGGTGTCTTTGCCTTAGTTCTTGCTCTGGACCAGGAATATATCCAAGGCGGTTTTATGGTATTACTGGCTGGTGTTATGGATTACTTTGATGGTAAAGTAGCTAGAAAACTTCAGGTTTCTTCGGAATTTGGCAAAGAATTAGATTCTTTGGCAGATCTTGTATCCTTTGGCGTGGCACCGGCTATACTGGCATATGCTTTAAAGTTATCTGAGTGGGGATATTGGGGATTAGCAATTTCTTTAACCTTTGTTATGTGTGGTGCTTTACGACTGGCAAGATTTAATGTGACCACATTTTCAGGAAGTTTTATGGGTGTACCGATTACGGTGGCAGGTGGTATTGTAGCACTAATGGTAATTGGTATGGGAAAACTACCGGACTTAACTCTACCTGTGGTAATGTTATTTTTAGCCTGGCTGATGATCAGTAAAATAAAGGTACCAAAGTTCTAACAGTTATTACATGGCATTTTTTTCTCAGAGCCGTCATATTGATACACAAATGCACAAAATCGACCCCAAACTAATACTATGATAAGGAATTAAAGATTAAAGAGGGGTGAATGGAATGCGCGTGTACTTTGTACGGCTTCCCAACTTTGTACGGACTTTATTATTAAAAATTTGGAGTTAAGATCCAAGGCAGGCCGAACGGCTTGCCTTGATCTTTTATAACATGACAAATTGCTGTCTAATAAAAACAATAATTATTATATTATTGCAGGATAACAAATAAAAATGTCGTATTTACAATATATAACATTTTTGCCAGCTTTCGTACAGGTATTAAAGAAATTTTCTGGTGAATCCTTTAATATGTATTTTTGTAGGAAGAGGGTGCCTAACCTGACCCGGTACTTTTTGCTCACTTGGCTTGGAATCGTATTTTTACTCGGTGTACAAGGGTTTTATTTACCAGATATTGTCGATAGGTGGCTTTTTTTGGGGGCAATGCTGCTATTCATGACAGGAATGTTTATTATCCTGCATCATAAGCACCAAATCCAAGTAACCCAATTGGAGACGAAAATAAAAAAATATAAAGAAACAAGTCACAAAAATGATAAAAATTTATTTGAAGAACTACCTGTGGCAATTATTGTGGTAAATGAAGTTGGCGAAATTATAAAAATAAACAGTTATGCCAGACGGATTTCAGGAATTTCTAAGGAAGAATACCGAATAAATGTATTACAGAGAACCAATGCTATTGATACCCCACTATATTTTCTTGCTCAAACCCTTAGAGGGGAAGAAGAGTTTCATGAGCAATATTACAATTATCAAGGAGAGCAGGAGTTATCCTATCTGTATGTAAATACGAGTAAAATGGTTGATTGTCAAGGAAAGACGGTTGGCGCCATTTTAATAGCTTGCCAGGTATCTGAGCAATCATTTTTGGGCAGACATTTAAGTCAACGTGGTAAGTTAGCCCTGATTGGTGAGTTGGCAGCGGGAACTGCCCATGAAATTCGTAACCCATTGACAACGGTTAAAGGCCTTATCCAGCTAATAGCACAGCGTTTTCCACAGGGAGATCGAGCAAGGCAGCATTTTGATGTGATTATGAAAGAAATTGAACAGATTAACAGTATTATCAAAGAATTACTCTTATTAGCCAGAAGAACTACACCAAACCTAAGCTTTGCCTCATTGCCAGCGGTTTTAGATCAAGTTCTCCTGTTAATAGAAGGTGAAGCAAATTGCAGGGGAATCCAAATAATTAGGGATTATAACGACCAGTTGCCATTAGTTATAATTGACGAGGATCAGATTAAACAGGTTTTTATTCACCTAGCAACCAATGCAATTCATGCCATGCCGTCCGGCGGAGAATTACATATCTCCGCCCGAACACATGATATTAGTAATGCACTTGAAATTTCCTTTGCGGATACCGGGATCGGTATCAAAAAAGAACATTTAGCAAGAATATTTCAACCCTTTTTTACTACCACTCCTGAAAATACAGGCCTGGGACTACCAGTAAGCTACCAAATTATTGATAATCATGGTGGAAATCTATCCGTTAGGTCGCAGCTCGGAAAGGGGAGTACTTTTTCTGTTACCTTACCCCTTGTGAATTATTAGTAACTAAAATATTTCTTATTTAAGAAAAGACCCTTGCTTCTGCTAAGAGCTAAGACCCACACCTAACATTCCGCCAAGCCCGCCAGCCACTACGGTTAGGACTAATTTCCCAAGGACACCAACGAATAAAATCTTTCCTGGCAGGAATAGGCCAACCATTAACCAAATAACTATAAAAGTAGCCAAGCCGACCCCCAGACCATTAAAAAGACCTTTACTGCGTGCTCTTTTTGCAGCATAGCCACTTCCAAGGAAAACACTTGCAAAAAGGACCACGACTGCAACCCAAGACATAGAATTTTCAGGAATGTCGGTAAAATAATAGGCCAAACCTGCTAATATACTAAAACCTAATGAAAAGCTCAGTGCTACTAAAGTACCCCGGTATATAGAAGAAAAGCTAAATAAGGCAGTTCCGGGAGTTTCCTGCTTAAATGATGCCATGATTTTTTACCTCCTTACACTATTTAACATATTTTTATGTAGTAAACTTTGGATTATGCCATAAAAGAAAGGGACGACTCATATGGACAGGCAATTTATCATAAGTTATCAAATCGATGAAACTTTGTATTTGAATATTACTAACCAATGTATGAACCAATGCGTTTTTTGTATTCGGGAAACTGAAACTGGTGTTGGATATAATCTGTGGTTAAATAAGGAACCTACTGTTGAAGAGGTATTAGATAGTGTGAAAAATCCGCAATCTTATAATGAAATTGTTTTTTGTGGTTACGGAGAACCCCTATCACGTTTAGAGGTTGTTAAAGGAGTAGCATCTAAATTGAAAGAAATGGGTGCTAGGTCAATTCGAATCAATACCAACGGACAAGCCAATAAATACTACGGTCATAACATTATCCCGGAATTAGCAGGATTAATTGATACCATGTCTATTTCTCTAAATGCCCAAAATGCTACAGTTTACACAGAGATATGCAGGCCAGCCGACGGTGAAAATGCATATTTCTCGATGCTTGAATTTGCACGAAAATGTGTAGGGGTTATACCCCGTGTTATTTTATCTGTGGTGGAATGGCCAGGGGTAGATATCGAGGCCTGTGAAACCATTGCACAGAATCTAGGAACAGAATTTAGACTTAGAAAACCCACTCTTTAATAAAGTAGCTTAAAAAAACTTGGCTTACGCCATAGGGCACAAGAGCCTTTAGGCGACGGCGTAAGCCTTAGTTACCCTTATGCAAATCGGAAAGTTTTATACTTTCTGATTTGCTAAAATAGAAACAACACCTCGCAGGGCGTTGTTTCTATTGATATACAGATAATAAATTCCCTTTTCATACTTTTTTGAAGTGTATAAACGTCCTGAAACCTAGCGCGTTGTTTCTCATTCTGCCAAGGGATTATCTCCCGTACCACCGGAACGATTCTTTCCTTTTTTAGTATCGTAAAAATCATGCTCCCACTTTCCATCAACATTGATATGGGTTGCAGATCCTGTTGGTTCATGAACAAATTTTTTACCGGTATCGTAGTGCTTCTCTTCTTCTAATTGATAATTATCTCTATTATCTTGATCCATTATAATTACCTCCTTGAATCATTTCTATTAGTCTTACCCGGTTTCTCTTAGATATACCATAAGCATTTTGATAAAAAAAAGGTACGGGGATAGAATAATAAAAAAGAAAAGGAGGGTTTCTTAAAATGAATTTATGGAGGTTCTCTGCTTTAGCAGGAGTGATGTTTTTTGGCTTCCTATTGGGTATTTGGTTAGCTCCCGCCATGGGGTTTGGCATAAAGGAACCTGCCGCAAAACCTACTCCAAACCTAAACAATGTATCAGAAAATGAAATTATGGCTTACATAGTAAACAAAAATAACCGAAAAGAGATGGCAGATATTATGAGTTCCGATCGTGCATACCGTTCCATGACTGAAATTATGAGTACAGAAAAAATGCAAATGGGTTATGTCCGCATGATGCAGGACCCCGACGTACAAAGGGCCATGGCCATGGAAATGCAACAACCCCAGATGCAGACTGCCATGGTGAATGTCTATTCACTTCCAAACGGCCACATTCCTTTGGCTAGGATTTTAAGTGATCCAACATTAAGGCCAACTCTTATCAAGGCATTTAAATCTCCTCAATTAAGTAATACCTTTAATGACATGGCTAAGGATTCTACGTTGAGGCAAGCCATGCAGAGGGCTATTAAACAATAAAGGTATAAATTGAAGATTTTTTCCAGTCATTTTTTATAATAAACATTATAAGAAAGAGGTACTAGATTATGAACGAAATGAACATAGTCAGCGAATATGACATTGCTATTGTTGGTTGTGGGCCAGCTGGCCTATCTGCAGCAATAAACGCGGTTATCCGCAAAAAGAAAATTGGTGTCTTTGGTACGGAATTTTGTAGCCCTAAATTACACCATGCACCTCATGTGGATAATTACTTGGGATTTCAACATATAACGGGTGAGGACCTGCGCCTAAAATTTTTGAACCATGCAAAGGATATGGGAATTACTATTAACAAAAACAAAGTTACAGGTGTTTTCCCAGATAAGAAGGGTTTTACCTTACAATCCCGCGACAAATTCTATCTAGCGAAATCTGTGATCTTAGCTACAGGAGTGAGTACCTTAAAACCAATTGAACAGGAAATTGAATATTTGGGAAGAGGGGTAAGTTATTGTGCTACCTGTGATGGACCTTTGTACAAAGGGAAAAAGGTCATTGTTTTGGCCTATAACCGCGAAGGGTTGGAAGAAGCCAATTTTTTAGCCGAGTTGGCCTCCGAGGTGATTCTGGTTTCCCTGGTTAAGGAAAAAGACTCCCAAGGGATTAGGCTTTCTGACAACATTAGCAGGGTAAACGGTAAGCCACAGGCTATTATTGGGGAGATGTGGGCCTCCGGAGTTGCTCTTGAAAATGAAAAAATCTATGCAGATGGAATTTTTATCATTCGTGAATCTGTTTTGCCGGATCAATTAGTCCCGGGCCTTGAGGTTAGTCAGAAAGGGATTTTAGTTGAGCGTTCAGGGGCCACCAACATACCAGGGATTTTTGCTGCAGGTGACTGCATAGGAGCGCCCTATCAATTAAGTAAAGCCACCGGGGAAGGACAAGTGGCAGCTTTATCTGCGGTGAAATATCTCGATGAATTTAATTATTCCAATAAAGAAGAAGCAGAAAAGGTTTCTGCAAGTGTGTAAAAGAGAAGGCCTAATAGCCTTCTCTTTTAGCATAGGTTCTCTAATCTGTTCAACTTAGCTGGTACTTACAAAAAGTGAATTTTATATACCAAGGAGTTTTTGAGAGAAGAAAAGCCAGTTTTTATTTTCTAGGGTATTTGCTTTAGGTTATAGGTTTTTGTACCTTAGTGAAAGCATTTTAATTTTTTAATAATCTTCATAATCATTTCAACTCGGTTAAATGGTGTAATAAAATAAAAACCATCAACGCTTTCTTTAATTTTATTAGCAATTTCTACAGCTATTTCAATTCCAATAATTTCAGCTTCATCTTTTCCCATATTACTATTATATTTATTTATTATTCTTTCCGGTATTTTAATACCCGCCACTTCATTATTCAAAAATAGAGCATTTTTATAGCTTACAAGAGGCATAATACCACCTAAGATTTTAATACCATCATTTTTGTTTATTAGGCGTAATATATTTATTACATAATCCTCGAATATAGGTTGAGTTAGAAAAAAAGTTGCTCCACTATTGATCTTTTTTACCATTTTAGCCAGCTCAGCTTCTGGTTTCAATAGGTTTAAGTTTAATGCTCCTCCCACATTGATTGGATCTTCAGGAAAAAGTTCTTTGTTCATTGTAGAAATAAGTTGAATTAATTTCATGGAATTAAGGTTAAATACACCCTTAATATCATTCTTATCAGCTATAGCAACAGGATCGCCCGTTATAGCTAACACATTTCTGATGTTTTCGATGTAGCCAGCTAAAAGGGCGGATTTCAGGGCGTTTAAGTTTTTATCACGACAACAAAGATGAGGCAAAACCTCTATGCCAACTTCTCTTTTGATTTTGGCGGCAATCATGATAGAGTCTGCCCTCGCTCTTGCCATGGGAGAATCGGCTATAGTGATTGCATCAACTCCATGGTCTTTGCAAATCCAGGCATTCTGCAAAATTAAATCTGTATCAGCATTAAATGGCGGATCTAATTCTACAGCTATAACAAATTTACCCTTTCTCATTTTTTCAAAAAAGCCATCAGTTTTTTCCCTGTCTATAATAACCTTTGGTTTTGCAGAAATTTGCTGCTTAGGAATGGGTGCATTTAAGTATGATTGAATCAGTTCAGACATTTTTTCTATATGAATTGGAGTTGTGCCACAGCATCCTCCTAAAATCTTAACGCCTAGTCCACTGATATCCTTCATTTTTTCGGCAAAATAATTAGGGTTTTGAATATATACCATTCGTTCATGTACAATCTCTGGATATCCCGCATTGGGAGCTGCAGCTACCATATCATCTGCAAAGTTTAGTTTCTTCAAGGAATTAAATAAATGAGTAGGTCCAACACCACAATTGAATCCATAAGCATCAATACTTTTGCTCTTTTTCACTTCAGCTATGATATGCTTATTACTTAAGCCTTTTCTGGTAAAACCTTCTGGGGTTGTTGCAAATTGTGTGACAATAAATGCCGAACTATCTTTTACTTTGATATATTTTGTGATTTCTAAAAGATCACTAACATCACTAAAGGTTTCAAACATAAATATTTTGATATCTGAGTTTAGGAAAATATCCACTATAAATTTGTATTCGTCCAAACTGTTTTCTTGATCAGTTTCCATTTTGTCAAACATCTCAGGAATTGGTCCTATACTGGCAGCAATAAAAATGCTTTTACCTTGGGCAACTTTATTCGCTAGATCCAGGCCAGCTAGAACTATTTTTTTCACTTCTGATTTCGGAATTTTGAGGACCCTGCTATTAGCAGAAAAAGTATTTGTTTTTATCAATTTTGCCCCGGCATTTATATATTCAGTATGAATTCTTTCAATTATTTCAGGCTCGTTAATGTTTGCGAATTCGGGAAATACATTATATTTTCCGGTAATTTGGGCGTAATACGTTCCCATTGCACCATCTGTAATAAGAATATTGTTCTTCAAATACTCTCTTATCATGTTAATCCACCTTTTAAAATCAAAATATGAGAAAGTTAAATTAGTCTGCTGTTAAAGACAGATGCAAGGCAAGGCATCATTGCCTTGCCTTGCATCTAAACAAACATCACCCTTTGCAATCCTAGTCTAATGTGCTGTGCTGCCTTCACCATATTAGACAAACTCCATCTTATCTCATCCCACTTGCGAGTTTTAAGGCCACAGTCAGGATTAATCCACAGTTTTGACGGTGGCAAAACTAACATTAAGTTTCTAATCTTCTCTTCCAGTTCTTCAACAGATGGAACTCTAGGCGAGTGAATATCATAAATGCCAGGGCCAATCTCATTTTTATACCCTCGAGTTGCAAAAACAGTTAACAGTTTGTTGCCGCTTCTGGACGTTTCAATGGTAATAACATCTGCGTCCATCTTTTCTATGGTATGAATAATATCATTAAAGTCACTGTAACACATATGAGTATGGATTTGTGTTTCTATGGCAGCAGAGCTAACGGCTAATTTGAAAGATTTAACAGCCCAATTTTCATAATATGCAACTTTTTCTTTTCGTAGAGGATATCCTTCTTTGAATGCGGCTTCATCAACCTGAATAATTTTGATTCCTGCCTTCTGAAGGTCATTAATCTCATCTCTAATGGCCAACGCAATCTGTTCACAAACAGCAGAACGTTCCATATCACTTCGACAATAGGACCAATTAAGAATGGTAACAGGTCCTGTTAACATTCCCTTTACAATTTTATTGGTTTTGCTTTTAGCATACAAAATGGTATCAATGGTCATTGGTTTTGGTCTACTGACATCACCAAAGATAACCGTTGGCTTTACGCATCTGCTGCCATAGCTTTGTACCCAGCCGTTTTGCGTAAAAACAAAACCTGAAAGCCGTTCGCCAAAATACTCTACCATATCATTTCTTTCTGGTTCGCCATGTACCAAAACATCCAGCCCAATATCTTCTTGAAATTGAATACATGAATCAATGTAGTTCTTAATTCCTGTGTCATATTCTATTTGAGAAATAACATTATTTTTAAAATCCCGTCGTAGCTTTCTAATTTCTTCTGTTTGAGGAAAGCTACCAATGGTTGTTGTTGGAAGTAATGGTAGGTCTAACTTTTTTCTCTGTGCTTCATTTCTGTCATTAAAAGAGCCATCTCTTTCTCTCCTTTTAATGTTACCTACCCGTTCTCGCACTATAGGGTCTATTACTTTCGAAGATTGTTGCTTTTCTCTAAAGATTCTTTGATTATTTTCAAGAATTGTCAGGATATCTTCTGAATTATTTTCAACAAAAAACAATTTTGCGAGATCCGATAGTTCGTCAAGTTTTTCTCGAGCAAAACTCATCCAGGATTTAATATCTTTGTCCAGATGATTTTCATGCTTTAAAGAATAAGGGACATGTAGAAGAGAGCAGGTCGTGGAAAGGATGATATCCTCTTTTTTAACATTTTTTTCGATGTCTTTTAGTAAAGTCAATGTATTATGATAGTTATTCTTCCAAATATTTCTTCCATCGATAACACCTGCAATCAGTTTTTTTCCATTCAAGGAGTCCAGGACTTTAAGATTTTCCTGGCCATAAACAAAATCAAGGCCTATACCGTAAATTGGAATATCAGATAGTATTTTTACAGCCTCCACCGCATGATCAAAATAAGTCATTACGATCAGTCTAAGCCTGTTACTCACGTTGGATAATTCTTTATAGCATAAGTAAAACAGATTTAGTGTTCGTCTGTCGATATCCTTTACAACGATCGGTTCGTCAAATTGGATGTATACTTCATCATCAAGATCCGCAATTTTTTTGAGAAGAGAAACATAACAAGGCAAAATCTTTGGCAAAAGTTCCAAGGTATCTTGATTACCGTCAACAGGCTTGGAAAGAGACAAAAATGTTATTGGCCCAATTAAGTTAATTTTTGTCCGAAGGCCATATTCTTTTGCTTCCCGATACTCATTAATTATTTTATCTGCACATAATGAAAAGTTCATGGTATCGGAAAGTTCGGGGACAATATAGTGATAATTGGTATTAAACCACTTAGTCATTTCCATTGCAACAGTATTATTCGTTCCTCGAGCCATCGCGAAATAAAGCTCTTGCTTGTCATGGATATTACTAAATCTTTCAGGAACTGCATTTAACATTATTGCCGTATCAAGCATGTTATCATATAAACTAAAATCATTACTACTAATAAAAGAGATACCTGCCTCTTTTTGGTACAACCAGTGTCTTCGCCGTAAGTTTTTTGCAATCTCGTCAATCTCACTAAAACTCGTTTTTTGATCCCAATAACGCTCGAGGACTTTTTTTAGTTCTCTTTGTTCTCCGATTCTCGGGAAACCCACCACATAAGTAGTTGCTCCTGTGTACAATTTAACTCCTCCTTTTTTGTTAACGCGACAAAAAATTAGCAATTACCATGGTATTCGGACTCCGGACTTGCCATTAAGGCCTTCCGTTACCGTAGCGCGACTGTGTCCGATTCTCACGGACTTCCCCATTAGCGGTAATTGATTAACAATTATAAAGTACCATATAATATTTGTCTATACATTCATATTCCTAAATATTTCATAATATTCAGTAGTATCAATAACCTCGAAGCTATTAATAACGCCGTTATCCTAAACTACAGGAAAACGGCGTTACTTTTCACAAATATTTTAACATATGAAAAATCTACGTTTTGGGGAGACAGCTTTTAGATTCTTAATGTGTTAAAGGAATAAACATAAAAATAAACTGTAGCTAATTGAACCTCTTTACCATGGGAAAATTCTCATCGTTAAAGGCATAGAAGGCGCTGGGCAAAAAACCCTGCCTGCTCCAAAAGCCAACGGAGTTATCTCCAGGGTTTAGTGAGTTAACCATAGCTTCTAATTCAATGGATAAACAACTTTGGAGTTTTAGGTAATTTTCTAATAAGAGGTATACCTTTGTACCTAAATGTTTGTTCCTCATTTGCTGAGGCAATTGAAAAAAATGAATTTTAGCCTGCCGAAAACCTTTATGGTCATTTTTAATTTCAAATATTAGATAAAACCTTTCCTCCTCAGATTTAACATTTTGTTCTTCATTAGAAGTTAAGTAAATGCAATTGGGAAACAGCACATGCTTAATGAAACAAAGGGGTTGCTCTACCAAGCCTTCTAAAGTAGCTTGAAAGGATTCCAAATCTTTGTCCAGAGTTGTCATTATATGCATGAACTATCTACTCCTTATTATTATCTAGCTATAATATACACCTTAGGTCTTGTTTATGGAATGTTGAATTTCTAGAAATAATAGTTATTTTTTTACGTGAATATTGTCAAAACACAGAGTGATTTGACATACGAATATAGGTATATTTGGAAGGAAAAGTAAATTATAATCAAGAACTTTATATCTAAAAATTGATATAAGGAGCGGTGCTAGGATGTGGAAGCCAAAAGAGTTGATTGTTAATACCTTTAATAAGGTTAATTTTTATCAAATTCTGGCCTGTATATTTGAGGTAGCTGGCGCTGGTAAGCCTGCATTACGTTCCATAGAAAAAGCTTTGTTATACAGCCAAAACAAGGCAGGTCTGCATTTGCGTGCAAGTCGACTATATTTAAAGCTGGGGCAAATTGATCAAGCTGCACTGCATTGTAAAAAAGCAGCCTCTGGTCTCGGTCCTGGAAGTTTTATTTATTGGTTAGAAAGGGCAAATAAACAGGGTCTCAAAACAAACCGACGGGACTTACCAGAAAACTCTGAGTCCCCAGAGGAAGCTAACCTATTTTTCGAAGCACCGATGGGTGATAAAATTTCTGAATTTAACAACAGTGGACTTTGTCTATTGGGAAATGGAAGATATCGGGAGGCCCTTACGTGCTTCCATCAGGCCATAGCTTTAGGAGGAAATGACCAAGTTATTTTGCTTAACACGGGTCTTGCCTTAAGTAAATTAAATCGACATGCAGAAGCCCTAGACTATTATACGGAGGTACAGGCTACGGGATACAGTAGCCCAGCTCTATTAAATAACAAAGGGTATAGCTTGTTTCATCTTGAACGTTATGAAGAATCTTTGGCTTGTTATGAAGTTGCTCGTCAATACCTACCAAATGATTTAACTTTGTTAAGTAATTTAGCATCCTGTTATAACTATTTAGGTAAAGTAGATGAGGCCATTGGTTGCTATCAAAGTGCCATTAAAGTGTATCCCCAGGACGCAACTTTATATAATAATTTGGGAATTTGTCTGGAAAATACTAATAGATTTTCCGATGCCTTGTTCAATTTTGAAAAGGCAATTGATTTATCCCCTAATAACTGTACTTTTCTCCTTAATTACGCATATTGTCTGGTTAATTTAGGCCGATATGAAGATGCTCATAATATTGTATCTAGGATTTTAAAGGATGCACCAAACAACTATCCAGCCTGGAGTTTGCGTGGTGAACTATTAGCACAACAAGGAAATATGAAAGAAGCTACTAAATGTTATGGAAAGGCATTAGGATTGGGATTAGCCGGCTGATATATTCTTGTTATAGGTATAGCGAAAGAACCAAATTTTAAATTAGTATAAGGAAATCAAATCAAGCTTTCGCCTGTTTGTGTTTACAGAGTATACAAACTTGCGGAAGTTTTGTATTTCTGTAAAATTTTTATTGATTTACAATTTTTTTGTTATATTTAGCAGGGAGAACGGGGGTTGAAGAGAAATATAGTAAAGTTTAGAGCCGGGAGAAATACTATTTTTAAGGGAGGAAGACACATGTTCGAACTAACAGTAAAAAACAAATTCTCCGCTGCCCATGTTCTTTGTGGTTATCCCGGTGATTGCGCCAGACTTCATGGACATACCTGGACCGTTGAAGTTAAAGTTTTTGGTAAAGAGTTAAATGAACTAGGTATGCTGATTGATTTTAAGGATATCAAAAAACAACTGGCCACTATCATCAATGAATTTGACCATTCATATATAAATGATTTACCTGGCTTTGGAGAAGATGGAGTAAATCCTACAGCAGAGAATTTATCCTATTATATTTTTCAAACATTGGCTCAAAGAATATCAAGTATTCAAATGGGAGTGAAATTAAAGGAAGTTTCTGTTTGGGAGTCCCCTGATGCCTATGCCACTTATCGGGAGGATTTTTAAAATGAATAGTGTTGTATTATTATCGGGCGGCTTGGATTCAGCCGTAAACTTGGCCTTTGCCAGGACTGAGGGTAATGTTAAACTGGCTCTTACCATAAACTATCGACAAAGAGCTGCCCATAAAGAAATTGCGGCTGCGGCGCAATTAGCCCGGTATTATGCCATACCCCATAGGGTTATAGAATTACCTTGGCTGGCGGAGATCACCAAAACTGCTCTGGTTCGTAGTGAAAGCCAATTACCTGAACCAAAAACCGAGGAATTGGACCAACTTGAGCTTGCTGGTAAAACTGCAGCAGAGGTTTGGGTGCCAAATCGTAATGGTTTATTTGTTAATATAGCGGCGTGTTTTGCCGAAACCCTGCACTGTGAAATAGTAGTTGCGGGCTTTAATTGCGAGGAAGCAGCAACCTTTCCAGATAATACGCCTGAATTTGCCCTGGCTGCCAGTGCAGCAATGCAATATTCCACTGCCAATCAGGTTAAGGTTTTAAGTTATACCGGACGTCTCAATAAAAAAGATATCGTAGCCTTAGGGCAAAGACTGCAACTCCCCTGGGAGTTAATTTGGAGTTGTTACCGTGGGGAGGCTCTGATGTGTGGTAAATGTGAGAGTTGCCAGCGCATGATTCGTGCCTTCCATTCTCTAGGGTTAAACCTCCCACAGAATTTTTTAATGACTGAATAATAGAGGTGAGTAGTTTGTTAGCCCATGTTTTGAAAGAACCCTTAACCTATAATGGTACCCAACTATCATCCTTATTTGCCTTTCGTAATTTTGGGGTACAAGGAGATAGCATTCTTTGCTTCCGGGGTGGCTGTCAGGTGGCTTTGACAGAAATGGTTGATCTGGCAGATGTTCGGGAAAACGCTCCTATTTTTAGTGAAGACATGTTACACTTTATTATCGAACATTTTGACCAGCACTTAGAAAGTACTGTTATTCGTCAGAGGCTTTTTATTGCTATTATTAAAGAGATTCTAGAAGATAAGACAGGAGTCCGGTTTTCTAGAAAGGGTGATGACCTCTATAGGGAAAACCTAAAACTATCTGTGTCCATTGCCACAGCTAGCCCAGTTTCTACTATGATTCATACGGGGTTAAACATTTCCTCCATAAATACCCCGGTACCCGCCATAGGTTTAGTGGATTTGGGGTTATCAGCAGAGAATTGCCTGTCCCTGGGTGCTTTGATAGCTCAAAAATATTCTGATGAAATCAAAAGCATTAGAATGGCCCGTTGTAAAGTTAAGGGGGTAAACTAGTTTGTTAGGAGCACATTTTGTGGAAATATTTTCTTCGGTGCAGGGAGAAGGTCCCTATGTAGGTTTACGCCAAATTTTTATCCGTTTTGCCGGTTGCAACTGGAAATGTGCCTTCTGTGACACACCTACCAACCCAAGGCCAGAATACTTTACTATGGAAAAAACACCGGGTCAAAGGGATTTTATACAAGTAGCAAATCCTGTAAAACCCGAAAGACTGTCTGAACTAATCAAGCAGTATTACAATCTTTCTCATCATCATTCCATTAGTCTAACGGGTGGTGAACCCCTCATATATCATGATTATATTACTCGTTTAGTGCCTGCCCTTCAGGGCACTCGTAAAGGAATTTATTTAGAAACCAACGGAACATTACCGGAAGAATTAGCGTCTGTAATTAATTTGTGTAATATGATTAGTATGGATATTAAATTGGAGAGCGCCACCAAGGAAAAAACTCCCTGGGAACTGCACAGGGAGTTTCTAAAAGTGGCCTCCCAAAGGGATGTCTATGTAAAGATCGTCGTTTCAAATAAAACAAACTCCCATGAGCTAGAGCGTGCCATTGAGATAATTCAAAGCATTGACCCGAATATTGAATTGGTATTTCAGCCTGTTACTCCGAAGGGGGGAGTTTTACCCCCAACCAACGATTCAATACTCAGGTTTCAGGAGCTTGCCCTAAGTGCAATTAAAAATGTCAGAGTCATTCCGCAAACCCACCTGATGATGGGGCAATTGTAGAGGAGTTGATGCAATGTTTGATCTACCGAAAATCGAAAAAGCTGTGAAAATGATTCTAGAAGCAATTGGTGAAGACCCCAACAGAGAAGGGTTAGAGGAGACGCCGGCCAGGGTGGCCAGAATGTACCAAGAAATATTTGCTGGTCTTGGGGAAGATCCAGAGGAGCACTTAGGAAAAACCTTTTCCGAAGAACATGAGGAAATGGTAATTGTTAAAGATATACGCTTGTTCAGCATGTGTGAGCACCATCTTATACCCTTTATTGGCAAAGCCCATGTATGTTATATTCCTAGGAATGGAAATGTGACAGGATTATCCAAACTGGCAAGGTTAGTAAATGGGTATGCTCGTCGCCCCCAACTTCAAGAACGTCTAACCAAACAAATAGCTGATGCAATTATGAAGCGTTTAAACCCCTATGGAGTTGTGGTTGTAGTGGAAGCAGAGCATCTTTGTATGTCCATGAGAGGTGTAAGATCACCGGGGGCCAGAACGGTAACTTCTGCAGTAAGGGGTATTTTCAAAAAGAATGAAGCCTCCCGTGCTGAAGCCATGAGCCTAATTATGAAAAGTTAGTTGAAATCGGAGGAAAACTTAGTGAGTATTGAAAACAACAAACCAGATAAATTAGAGCTTATTGCCCAAAAGAGTTTTGAAAACTATAAAGAAATGTATAAAGTGGTAGACTTTCTCAATAGAACATTAAAGGAAAAACAAGTGATTTTTGGTTTAACTAAAGGTAAGGACGGTAACATGACCATTTCTATTTATGAAACATAGGAGGTAGTAATGCGGATACTAATTTCTAACGATGACGGAATTTATGCAGACGGCATAGGTCAACTTAGAAAAGCTATGGAGACCATTGCATCTGAAGTATATGTAGTGGCCCCGGATCGCGAAAGAAGTGCCTGCGGTCATGGCATTACTGTTACTAGGCCCTTAAGAGCAAAGGTGCATCCGTTTAAATCGGGTCATGCAAAGGGATGGGTCATCGATGGTACTCCTGCAGATTGTGTTAAATTGGGCTTAGAATCTCTTCTGGAGAATCCACCGGATCTAGTTGTATCAGGCATTAATTTGGGTCCAAATCTTGGTACCGATGTTTTATATTCCGGTACCGTATCAGCTGCCTATGAGGCCATCATAAATCATGTACCAGCCATTGCAGTGTCTCTGGCAGCTTGGGAAGAACTTAACTATCAAGTGGCAGCCGACTTTATGAAAGATTTTATTCCAATGTTAAAAGAACATCCCATGGGAGAAGGGATGTTACTAAACATTAATATTCCCAACAACTATAACGGACGGGGTATCAAAGTTACACGCTTGGGACGTCGACGCTACATAAAGTGTTTTGACAAACGGGTAGACCCAAGAGGCAAGACCTATTTTTGGATGGCAGGAGAACCACAAAATCTTGATGACGATGATCCTGAAACCGATGCAGCAGCTGTTAATGACGGATACGTTTCGGTTACACCTTTACATTTGGATCTTACGGATTACTCTTATAAAAAGAAATTGGCCGGCTGGTTGCCGACCAAGTAACGTAAGAAGCTCTCTGCTAAGAGGGCTTTTTTATACTAATTCATTGGCCCTTGCTAACGCAATTTTTACAAAGTTGCCACACTGTCGGGAAGTCAAATTTCCGTAATCACTATGCTCCCCTTCAATTAAACCCTCTACTCCCTGCTGGCTGGCAGCATAATGTTTCATTTTCCAATTCATTACCTTTTCTCTTCCCATATCGATTCCTCCTTATAAGGATAAATTTTATTGTCCGAATATTCATCCCACTGGTTAAAATCACGTAAAAGTTGATTTAACCAAAAGGCCTGCATTCGGCAAAGGAAGGGGAAGGTTACCTTTTGAGATTAGTTTAGGAAATAAGACTAGAATTATCAAAATCAAACATTATATTATTTCCTTTCTGTGATCCTAGTATGTGATACTGGTGAGAATAATATTACGCAAAGATTTTGGTGTTTTGACCAAAAAAAGTTTAGAAACGTCTGTTAATTATGTTTTTTATTAATTTAAAGTCATTACGGTGGAGTCCTCCCAACAAAAACAAAATCAAAACATAGATAATACAACCCGCAGGTAAAGCCACAAGCAAAGTCACAAGTGAAGAAAATGAGAAGAGCATTTTTATTTTCCAAATAAATATTGCCATGGCTACCGAGGAAAGAACGGGTTTAACAATATCATGAGACCAATGAATTTGGTAACCAATTAGTTTTCGAAGATCAATATAATTTAACAAGGCCATCAAAATAAATCCAAGATTTAAAGACGCTGCAGCACCCAGAACGCCAAAGTGGGGAATGGATGTTAAGTAATATAGGCCCAGTATTTTAAAAACAGAAGCAATAGCCATGTTCTTAAATGGTTTCATGGCTTCACCCATTCCTTGTAATATTCCAGTAGTTGTTTGCTGAAAATATAAGAAGGGTCCCCCAATGGCTAGCACAGCTAAAATAGTTCCGGACTCTGCATAACCAAAGAGCACACCGCACATCTCATTGGGAATTAAAAGAAAAGATACAACACAAGGTAAACCAACCACAATGGTGATTCTCAATGCCTTGGCTGTTCGATTTTGTACTAGCCTGTAGTTTTCAAGGGCCAGAGCATCTGCAATGGCGGGAATCAAAGCTGTGGCCAGAGCAATGGTTATCATGGAAGGAGTGTATAACAAAGTTTGTGCTATGCCAACCAGTTGGCCATAGACTGATGTTGCTTCGCCCACAGACATACCTGCTGCTTGCAGTCTCTGAGGTATTAAGATTGCTTCCACTGACAGAAGCAGGGTGCTGAAGAAGCGCATTAAGGTAACTGGTATGCCCAACCCAAATATTCTTGAAATGGTTGTTTTAAAGGGCTCGTAAAGCCTATGTTTTCCAAAGGCATGGGGTCTTTGATGGTTAAAGTAAAGATAGATGATTGTTAAACACCCAGTAAACTCGCCAATCACTACACCTAAAGCGGCACCCATGGCAGCATATTCCACGCCCCTAGGCAGTAGGAGATAGGCTATGAACAGACCGGAGACAACCCGCACGAATTGTTCAAGGGTTTGCGTAATGGCAGTGGGTGTCATTTGCTGCAGTCCCTGAAAATAACCACGGAAGGCTGAGCAAATGGAAACCACAATGATTGCTGGAACAAGACACAGAAAGATATAATATACCTTGGGGTTTGGAAACAGGTATTTGGTTAGTAGTGGAGCACAGAAAAATAATAATACAGTAAAGAACACACTGGAGACAAACAAAATAGACAAAGAAATTTTAAAAATCCTTTTTGCACCATGTATATTATTTTTTGCCATTTCCTCTGCAAGAAGTTTAGAAATGGCAACGGGTATTCCCATCGTTGCCATTACCAAAATTAAAATGTAAATGGGAAAAACCATATTGAATAAGCCGATTCCTTCGGGTTTAATTAGTCGGATAATAACCATTTGATAAACAAAACCAATGACTCTATTAATAAAGCTTGCTGAAAGTAAAATCAAAGCACCAGTTATAAAAGATTGTCGAGACATGCCTATTTTCCTTTCGTACTGGTCAAGCCAGATAGTCCACTATTATGTGTATGATCTGGGCTTAATTGGTATGAAAGGAAGACATATGGAATCTGAATGCAAAAATTTATATCAATTTTCTCTATATTAAGAGGATTTGGATAACAGATGTAGAAATGTTAACATAATTTTAATATCATTTATGTTATTAGAATTGGGTATAAGCAGAAAGACAGTGCTAACCCAAACCATAAATGGTATAGGTATATAATATAGCAATTGGGGATACCATTATTTACAAAAAGGAGGCCTGAACTTTGAAAAATTACCAGTCCAATCAACTCCGAAATGTTGCAGTGGTGGCCCACGGCGGTTCTGGCAAGACGTCTCTAGTAGAAGCAATGATATTTAATACCGGCACTCTTTCACGGCTTGGGAGAATAGAAGACGGTACAACTGTTTCAGATTACCATCCTGAAGAAACTGCACGAAAAATGACCATCCACACAAGTCTGGTTCCGGTTGAATGGAATAACACGAAGATTAACTTACTGGATACACCGGGTTTTTCTGACTTTATTGGTGAAATTAAAGGCTCTTTACGTGTTTCTGACGGCGCTCTATTTGTGGTATCTGCAGTGGACGGTGTTCAGGTACAACACGAAGTAATTTGGGACATGACACCGGAATTACCAAAAATAGTAGTTATTAATAAAATGGATCGTGAAAATGCGAACTTTGATAAGACTTTAGATGAATTGAAGAATAAATTTGGTGCTAACTTTGTACCTATCCAACTCCCCATTGGGGCTTTCAATGATTTCAACGGAGTTGTTAACGTTATAGAACAAATGGCCTTAGAAGGAGAAGGTAAGGGTAAAGAGACTGCTGTTGCCGGTGATTTAACCGATCAACTGGAACTATATCGTGAGGCCCTAATTGAAGCAGCTGCTGAGGGCGATGATGACCTAACCATGAAATATTTGGAAGGGGAAGAGCTTACAGTTGATGAAATAAGGGATGGTTTCCGTAAGTCTCTGGCCATGGGTAAAGTGATTCCTGTACTTGCCTGCAGTGCTACTAAAAACATTGGAGTAGCCTCATTACTGGATTTTATTTCTGTTTACTTCCCTTCTCCTAAGGTGGAAGATGGTCCAATGGCTGCATTAATATTTAAAACCATTGCAGATCCCTATGTGGGTAAGATGAATTTCTTTAAAGTATTTAGAGGACAATTTAAAAACGATACTCCAATCGTAAATGCCAGCAAAGAAAAAGCTGAAAAAATTAGTCAAATTCTTTATGTACGTGGTAAGTCTACAGTTCAAACCGATGTGGTTCCCTGTGGTGACTTAGCTGTTCTAGTTAAGCTGCAAGATACCTCCACAGGTGATACTTTATCTCATCGTGATAACCCACAGGTATTAGAAGGTATAGAGTTCCCAACTCCCACATTAACAATCGCTGTTGCTCCCAAGAGTAAGAACGATGAAGATAAATTAGGTGATGCTTTATTAAAATTAGTAGACGAAGATCCAACCGTTAAGATTCATAAAAATACTGAAACTAAACAAACTCTATTAATAACCATGGGTGAAGCACAGACCCAGATTATGGTTGATCGTCTTAAGAAAAAATATGGTGTTGATGTAACATTAGAAGAAGCAAAGGTGCCTTATCGAGAAACAGTACGTAAAAAGGTTGAAGTAGAAGGAAAGCATAAAAAACAATCTGGTGGTCGTGGTCAATATGGTCATGTTTGGATCCGCTTTGAGCCTACTGACGAACACTTTGTTTTTGGCGAAGAAGTATTTGGCGGTGCCGTTCCCAGAAACTTTTTCCCAGCTGTTGAAAAAGGTTTAAAAGAAGCAATGGAAGAAGGGGTACTAGCAGGGTTCCCGATGACAGGACTGAAGGCTACATTATATGATGGCTCATACCATCCAGTTGATTCCTCTGAAATGGCTTTCAAAATTGCAGCTCATTTAGCTTTTAAGAAGGGTTGTGAACAAGCCAGTCCAGTTCTTTTAGAACCCATTCAAAACGTTGAAGTTACTGTTCCTGAAAGTTTCATGGGGGATATTATCAGTGATTTTAATACCAAACGTGGCCGTGTGTTAGGGACTGAGCCTATGGGTAAATTTGTTATGATACGTGCTCAGGTTCCTCTGTCAGAAATGTATCGTTACGCAATTGATCTAAAATCAATGACCCAGGGACGAGGTTCATTTACTATGGAGTTTGCCAGCTACGAAGAATTCTCAGGCCGTGAAGCAGAATTGGTTATTAAGAAGGCAAAAGAAGAGCGTGAAGCTAAATAATCTTCATTAGAAATACTCGTTTCGCAACATTTTATTTGTCGCTATCTTCAAGCATTATCTAATAGTCACAGGAAAAATTATAAATGCTAAAATAGCCCTAAACCTGATATTATGGTTTAGGGCTATTTTAGCATTTAGAACCAACAAGTTGAACCAAACGTTTTAAGAAATCGGTCATCAAATTGCTGAACAGTATCATAGGCTCATCGCGTTTTTCATTATTAGATATTCTACCTGTGATCATATTCAAAGCCATAACTGATACTGTTAAGGCACCACACATACCTCCCGCATGTCCCAATCCACCGCCAAAACAGGTTAATAATTTTACCGTCTCTTGATTGATTTCCGGAGCTAAATACCCACGAAAAGCTAAAAAACTGCTTCTGCACAGTTATAGCCTTCCTTAAAATAGGTGCCTGCTTTCAAACTTTTAAAAATAGTTTTTTGTTTCATAGTTATTGGTAGGTTCGGTATGACTGTTGCATTCTTTAGTAATTCAAAACGAATATAATATACCAATACTTTGGTTCAAATTTCTATGTTGCGCATTGGAGTTAGGTGTTGTCTGATTGCAGTTGCTTTTTATTCTTCCATTTTATTGTCTTAGCCTCATAACTAAATTTTCTAGATTTTTATTTATTTTAGATGTTTATACTTTTTAAAAGACGTCCGTAAGTGTAAAATAATATATGGAAGCAATTGGGAAAAATAACAAAAAAAGCAAATATATTTTTTTTATTAATACAAATACACCTAATGATGAGAACTATTTCTTCCCTCTCCAATGCACTTATTCTTTCTGATATACCAAGGAAAAGACAAAAAAAGTCTACTTTATATTTGAAAACAATCAGGAAAGAGGTGATTTATTTGAAAATATGGGAAATCATGACATCTCCTGTATTGACCTTAAATCCTAGTCAAAAAGTTAGTGAGGTTGTAACCATCTTTATGGGCAATAAGATAGATGGTGCACCAGTAGTAGATAAAAGCGGCAAATTGGTAGGCCTTTTCACAAAGAGTCATATTTATCGCGTTATAAATAATGGCTTGGATATGAATAAAACAAAGGTTAAGGATTTAATGACCAAGCAGCTATTAACTGGTCATCCAGATGATGAGTTTAGTGATGTAATAAACGCTTCGGTACCTCGACTTCCTGTTATTGATGAAAAAGGACGGGTTGTGGGGATTGTAACTCGCGGGGATATAGCAAAAGCCTTTTTTAATTTGCACCGAAGCATTTCTCTCGAACTGGATACGATTATTAACTCAACTCATAATATGATTATCTCGATTGATGAAAAAGGAATAATTAAGGTATGGAACTTGTCTGCTGCAAGATTATTAGATACCAAGGCAGAAGATGCAATTGGCAAACATTTATTAGATATTCTTCCTAACAGTGATCTTTTAGATGTTATTGAGACTGGAGAAGTTGATACTTTAAAGAAAGTGAAATTTAATAAACGTACCTTTATATCGAACCGTTCTCCAATTAAAAAGGATGGTAAAATTATTGGTGCAGTGGCCGTTCTTCAGGATATATCAGAAATAGACAAAATGTCTAAGGAACTATGTTATGTTAAGGAATTGAATAAAGAATTAGATGCCATTGTTGAATCGTCTTTTGACGGTTTATTTATAACCGATGGTAAAGGTATAATTTTACGTTACAATAAGGCATTTGAGCAATTAACGGGCATCAAAGCACATGAATATTTGGGACTAAGCGTAGCGGATATTAAAAAAGATGGAATTATTTCTGAACCTGTAACCTGCCATGTATTGGAGCAGAAGAAATCTATTACAATTATGCAAAAAAGTAGAAGTGGGAAACTCACACTAACTACGGGAAACCCGATCATGGAAGGAAACGGAGAAATCATAAGAGTTGTGTGCAATGTAAGGGATATAACTGAACTAAATCTATTAAGACACAAGCTAGAAAAAGCCAAAGGGTTAAGCCAGCACTATGAGAACCAACTTCGTACTTTGAAGTTACAGTACAATGGCTCTGAAAAAATAATAGCCACTTCTGCCAAAATGAGGAACCTGCTTGATATGGTTGTAAGGCTGGCCTCCGTTGACTCGACTGTTTTAATAAACGGGGAATCTGGAACTGGGAAAGAACTAATTGCAGAAATCATTCATAGTAATAGTTCACGGAAAGATAAGCCATTTATCAAGGTTAATTGTGGGGCTATTCCAGAAAATTTATTGGAGTCAGAGTTGTTTGGCTATGATGGCGGAGCATTTACGGGGGCTAAAAAAGAGGGTAAGCCAGGATATATAGAAATGGCTTCTGGAGGCACATTATTTCTTGATGAAATTGGTGAAGTCCCGCTTAATTTACAGGTAAAACTGCTTCGGTTTTTACAGAGTAAGGAAATTATTAGGGTAGGGGGGAAAAATTATATTAATGTTGATGTTCGCATAGTAACTGCTACAAACAGAGATCTTTGGGACATGGTTCAGAAAAAGCAGTTTCGAGAGGATCTTTATTACCGATTAAATGTAGTACCTGTGCATATACCTCCACTGCGCGATAGAAAAGAAGATATACCCGCTCTTGTAGCACATTTTATTCAGGTATTTAACCGCAAATACAAAAGGAATAAAAGTATATCTCCAGAAGTAGTTGATTATATTATGCAATATAACTGGCCTGGGAATATAAGGGAATTAGAGAATCTTATTGAGAGAATGGTTGTTATTACAATTAAAGATATTATAACTAGCGAAGATCTTCCTTTCCATTTGCGGGACACGGTTGGCTTAAGTTCTTCTTATATTTTGGTTTCAGGTATCGTTCCTCTAAGGGAAGCTATAGAAAGCGTAGAAAAGCAGTTATTAGAAAAGGTCTATTCTAAATATCGTAGTACTAGACAAATGGCTAAGGAACTAAAGGTAAATGCCTCTACAGTTGTAAGAAAGGCAGCAAAATATCAAATATCGAAAGATTCATCCATACAAAATAATTAGATATATAGTTAGTGCAATGCAATTAGACAACAGTTATTTAAATGGGCAACATATAGTTCTTTTGTAGTTGTAACTAAATAAAGAATAAATAAAAAGGAATAGTTTACTTAAACTATTCCTTTTTATTTATTCAAGAATGAGCTTGATATTAAATTTATAAACTTTGTAGAGTGAGAACAAACATTAAAGTGGCAACCCAACAAAAGAATTTATTGTTGCTTCTATGCGTGAGATGCAAGGGTAGTACTTTATGCTTGCCTTCTTAATGTAAGTAACACTGGTAATATTATCTCTATACTGGCGTTTTTTATGCGAAATGTCTTTAGAAAAGCAATTTATATGTTGAGTCTATGCAACAATTTAGCCATTAAAAGATAATGATTAATTAAAATACCCATGCTTTGTTAGATAAAGCTAAAATTTGACTCTGGCATGAAAGTTGCTTATATGAAAAACTTAAGAACCAGTAATTGAAATATACTATGACTGGCTAATATTTAACAATATATCTACTAACCAGGGCTTATATACCTAATAGTTTTATAAATTGAAAGGAGTCGATAAGTATGCCTACGTTAACAGGTATTACAATTGACGAATATGGTCAATTGCGGTTTCCATTGGAGGTTAGTCAAATACTTAATTTAAAAAACAATGAGATGCTAAAAGTTAAGATTCAATCTGACCATCTGGTACTAATCCCTCAAAAAGCTGGAACAGATGAAGAAATACTAGATGAAATGCTTAAGGTTATTATTCATGAAGGGATATTGATAGACATTAAATAAACCTGTCCTAAAGTCTTATTTTCAGTGAAAGGAGTATAAGAGAAAAAGAACATGCAAATGAAATTAACTCCAAAGTCTGAAATAGACGTTAGAATTTCTAGACTCCAAGAAAAATTAAGAGAACTAACATTAGATGGAACCCTTATTTTACTAAACAGTGACATGTTTTACTTTTCTGGCACGGTACAAACCTCTTATTTGTATGTACCTGTCAGTGGCGATCCGGTTTTGATGATTAAAAAAAGCTTACAACGTGGCAGGAATGAGTCACCACTAAAAAACATTGTTTCACTCGAGAGTCCTAAAGAAATTCCTGCTATTCTTTCTACATTTGGTTATGTAAGATTTAACAAAATAGGATTAGAGTTGGATGTACTGCCAGTAAACCTCTACAAAAGGTATCAAAAGATATTTCATAATTCTCAATTTCTAGATATTTCACCAGTAATTAAAGATATTCGAGCGATAAAATCACCCTATGAAATAGAACTTCTTCGCGACGCCTTAAGTGTAATCGATCAAGCTCATAGGGCTGTACCAACATTTTTACGTGAAGGAATGTTGGAAATTGAGTTGGCTGCGCTCTTCGAAGCCGAAATGCGTAAACGAGGATACTCTGGTTGTTGCAAGATGAGGGCATTTAATCAAGATTTGTTTTTAGGAAATACCTGCACAGGAAATAGCGCTAGTACACCAAGTTTTTTCGATGGACCAGTTGGCGGAACCGGTGTTTCTGTAACGCATCCTCATGGTGCTGGCTGGAAAAAGGTGTGTCGTAATGAAGTAGTTTATATTGATTATACGTGTGTTGTTCATGGCTATACGGGTGACCAAACCCGAATATTCTGTATAGGTGAACTAAATCAACAAATGGAAAAAGCATTTGATGCCGCCTTGTTGATACAATCCGAAATAATCAAAGCCATTAAACCAGGAACTCCGGCAGAAGAACCATATTTAATGGCTGTTAAGTTGGCGGAGGAAATGGGCTATAAAGATCATTTTATGGGATACATGAAAGATAAGGTTAGATTTATCGGACATGGAATTGGTTTAGAACTAGATGAATTTCCCATATTGGCAAAGGGGCTAAAAACTCCGATCTTACCGGGGATGACCTTTGCGCTTGAGCCAAAATTTGTTTTTTCTGAAGGTGCCATCGGTATTGAAAACAGTTTTGTAATGACAGAGAAGGGCCCGGAGTATTTAAGTGTTACACCAAATGCCATCACCTATATAGAATAGTTTAAGTATTTGTTAAATAGTTACTTATCTGGTTGCTCTACTGAATATACTGCAAGATCCAGAAACTTTTTGGATCTCATGCTCAGTATTCGAAGGAGGGGTCAAAAATGCAAAATAACGTAACATGGGATGATAGGCTTAGTAATGAGGAATTATCTAAATTGGCAATAGATATGTTTCACCGGATAGTAATTCACCATGCATTATGGTTTAACGAAGTGCGGCATCAGCTTGGTTTTCAAGAGGCTCTCAAGACTTTGGATACCGCTTTCCAGAAAAGTTTCAGTACCCAAATGAAACGTTTTGCCAAGCTTTTTGGGTTTGAAATGGAAAAAGGGATACCAAAACCATTATTGGATATGTCAAGGGAAAAACTTCTAGAACTGCTAACCAATACCTCAATAAACTGGTTGGCTAATGATGGGATTTGGTTTCAGGCAGTGGAATTCAAACATGGAATGAATGATGCAAAACGCTGTAACGATTCTTGTTGGACAAAGTTTTCACCCTTTGAAGCAGACTCAATTAAACGCTTTTTGGGGTTACCGGAAAAGGCTGGAATAGAAGGGTTAAAGCAAGCATTACAATTTAGAATGTATGCAAGAATTAATGTGCAATCCATTATTGATGAAGGCCCCAATAGTATTGTTTTTCAAATGAATGACTGTCGGGTGCAGGCCGCTAGAAAACGTCAAGGGCTAGAAGATTATCCCTGTAAGTCAGCCGGATTGGTTGAATATTCCCAATTTGCCAAAACCATCGATCCCAGGATTCAAACCGAGTGCATTGGTTGCCCACCGGATGCTCATCCGGAAGAATGGTTCTGTGCTTGGCGCTTTACATTAGTTGAATAGACGCCATGTTAACGGAATAAAAATAAACTAACTAATGGTAAACCGGACTAAAACATTGTCTGGATAATAAATACAAATAAGCTCCGGTACATTGTTACCGGGGTTTTTTATTTGCCGACATATAACTTAGATGAGTTGAGGAAAACCCTGCACCTAGCCAGTGGGAAGATAATTTGAAACCTAACAACAGTGTTGGAGACACGACCATCATATATACTTAATCCAAAACTTCCATTCTTCTGGGGCGAACCTTTGGCGATACGTTTTACTCTGACTGCACAGCAACAACAGGTAAACCAAATGCGCAACATCAAACCTGGAACCGAATCGTTGCCTCTGCGCAACGATTCTAACGGAATAGAAGGGAATAGTTCAATAAACTATTCCCTTTTTTGGCATATCAGAAAGTATAAAACTTTCCGATATGCATAAGGGCAAACTAAGGCTCCGCCGACGTCTAAAGACTTGGCGAAGCCAAGTTTTTCTAATTTAAATATGTCAGGTATGAAAGCATAAACAAGTGATGCTATCAAAGGTTGATGATAATCGGATTATGCCCTAAAAAGATGCAACAGTTCTAATCAACCAGACGTGTTGCGGGCATGCTTTAAGGGAGTCGAAACATTCTTTTGTAAAACGGTTTTTAGGCACAGGTATGCTTATTAAAATACTGGCATGAATGTTGCTACTAAGAGATTAAACATTCAGAATTTTCGATACAACAATTACTTGCGTGAAAATCGATGGTTAATAAAAAAGGGGGTGAAAAAGTTGGGAGTAATGGAATCCACAGCAAGCATAGCGAAACGTGGCCTGGTAATGGTCATTACGGGTAACGGTAAAGGGAAAACAACATCTGCATTTGGTCAGGCTTTGAGAGCCACTGGACAGGGATACCAAGTGTGTTTGATTCAGTTTATGAAGGGACGAAAGTACGGGGAAGTCCTTGCGGCAGAAAAGTATCTTCCGGATCTTAAAATTTATCAATTTGGTCTTGACAGTTTTGTTATGCGGAACAATCCTGCACCTGTAGATGTTGAATTGGCTCGGCAAGGTTTTGAAAAAGCAAAAGAGATCATTGCCAGTGGGCAGTATAACATGGTCATTCTGGATGAGATTAATGTTGCTGTTGACTTTAATTTAATTCCAGAGGAAGAAGTATTAAGTCTGGCTAAAAATAAACCAGTTGAATTGGATCTTGTATTAACAGGGCGATATGCTTCCGATAAGTTAAGAGAAATCGCTGATTTGGTAAGTGAAGTGACCGAGATAAAACATCATTATAATGCAGGGATCAAAGATAGGGCTGGCATTGAGTACTAGAATAATAGCAAATATAAGTTAGGAGGGAATACCTTTTGTTTACTCAAGAATTGTTAAATCAATCAAGCCAATTAAGACAAAAATGGGAGGATGAAGTTAAAAAATCCGTTGCAAAACATGCTGACCAAAAAGAAAATTGGACCACAGTTTCTGATCTGGAAATAAAAAGAATTTATGGCCCTGAGGACATTAAAAATATGGATTTTGAGAAGGATATCGCTTATCCGGGACAGTTTCCATATTTAAGAGGAAACCAGCCCACTGGGTACCGCGGAAAGTATTGGACCTTTAGAATGTTTGCAGGTATGGGCACGGCTGTTGAGACTAATAAACGTTGGCATTATCTATTAAAAACCGGCCAGACCGGTCTGAGCACTGCTTTTGATTTCCCGACCCTGATGGGTTACGATACTGACTCCCCCAAAGCTAAGGGTGAGTGTGGAAAATGCGGCGTAGCCATCGATACAATTGAAGATTTTAGAGATCTTATTAATGGAATTCCTTTAGATAAGATAACTACATCTATGACAATTAATCCTCCTGCAACTGTATTATGGGCCATGTACTGCGCATCTGCTGAGCAGTTGGGAATTCCCCTTACCAAAATTGGTGGTACCATTCAAAATGATATGTTAAAAGAATTTATTGCTCAGAAAACATTTATGTGTCCGCCTGAGCCATCAGTAAAACTAATCAGTGATACTGTTGAATTTGGTACCAAATACGTCCCTAAATGGAATACCATTAGCATAAGTGGCTATCATATCAGAGAAGCTGGGGCAACCGCTGTTCAGGAACTGGCATTCACATTAAGAGATGGCATGGAATATGTTGAGGATGCTATTAGGCGTAAGGGGTTGCATGTTGATGAATTTGCCCCTAGATTATCTTTCTTCTTCAACTCACATATTGATTTCTTTGAAGAAATCGCTAAATTAAGAGCTGCCCGACGGATCTGGGCGAAGGCCATGCGGGACCGTTACGGTTCTAAAGATCCGCGTTCCTGGTGGATGAGATTTCATACCCAGACAGCCGGATGTTCACTAACTGCTCAGCAACCATACAACAATGTGGTTAGGACTGCTACCGAGGCGTTGGCTGCGGTTCTTGGAGGAACTCAGTCACTTCACACCAATTCACTGGATGAAGTTTTGTGCTTGCCTTCCGATCATGCTGTACAAATTGCCTTAAGAACACAGCAGATTATTGCTGAAGAAACCGGGGTTGTAAATACCATCGACCCATTGGCCGGTTCATATTTCGTGGAAGCACTTACAAACGAAATGGAAGAAAAGGCTTGGGAATACATCCATAAGATTGATGATATGGGTGGCATGATTGCTGCCATTGATAAAGGATTCCCACAGCTAGAGATTTCAGATGCGGCATATAAATTCCAGCAGCAAATAGATGCTCAGGAAAAAGTCATGATCGGTGTTAATAAGTATGTGGAAGCCGATGAAAAAGTTGACATTCCATTCTTGGAAATTGATGACTCTGTAGAAACAGAACAGTTAGAACGGCTTGCGGCAGTTAAGAGGAAACGTGACGGTCGTAGAGTAGCTGAAACACTAAAAGATCTTGAAAATGCCTGTAAAAGAGGCGACAATGTTATGCCTTATTGTATTGAAGCAGTTAAAAGTTTTGCAACTGTTCAAGAAATTTGCGATGTTTACAGAGAAGTTTTCGGTGAATATCGTGATCCTGGAATTTACTAATTTAATTTTTTAAATCTATGAAGGAGGAATTGTGATGTCAGTTAGAAGAATTCGCATACTGCTCGCTAAACCTGGTCTTGATGGTCATGATCGTGGTGCCAAGGTATTGGCCAGATGCTTCCGAGATGCCGGTTTTGAGGTAATCTATACTGGTTGTCATCAAACTCCAGAGCAAATAGCTGCTGCTGCCCTTCAGGAAGATGTTGATGTTGTGGGGTTAAGCTGTTTATCGGGTGCACATAAGTATTTATTCCCTCAAGTAGCCAAACTTTTAAAGGATGAAGGAGCCGACGATATAGTGGTTATAGGCGGGGGTATTATACCAGAACAGGATATGGATGCCCTTTATGAGGCAGGTCTTAAAGCTATTTTTACTCCAGGAGCCACTCTTGAATCATTGGTGGAGTGGATTAATACAAATGTAACCCCAAGGGCGTGAGTAACATGAAAGAATTAGGTAAAAGAGTTTTATCTGGAGATATCCGTGCAGCATCTCGCCTCATTAGGAATCTGGAAGACCAAGTACCCAATACCTATATAGCCATGCAAGAAATATTTACAAAAACCGGTAATTCCCATGTAATAGGAATTACCGGTGCACCAGGAGCTGGTAAAAGTACACTTACTGATGAACTTATCTACTCCTATCGCCAAAAAGATAAGTCTGTAGGCGTATTGGCAGTTGACCCAACCAGCCCCTTTACCGGGGGAGCACTTTTGGGAGATAGAGTACGTATGCTGAGACATGCTGAGGATAAAAGAGTGTTTGTAAGAAGCCTAGCCACCAGAGGGTCAATGGGGGGGTTATCCAAAGCAGTTGGTGAAGGAATTCATGTATTGGACGCACTGGGAAAAGCAAAAGTAATAGTCGAAACCTGCGGTGTAGGGCAGCAAGAGGTAGAAATTATCAATCATGCACATACTGTAATAGTAGTTCTGGTGCCTGGCATGGGGGATGAGATTCAAGCCCTAAAAGCGGGTTTAATGGAAGTCGCCGATATCTTTGTCATTAATAAGGCAGACCGTGAAGGTGCCGGAAAATTATATAAGGAAACCTTGAATATGGTCCACATGTCCAAAGGTTCCAAAGAAGATGCTAAAGGTTGGAATATACCTGTACTATTGGTCGAGAGCGTGCTTGAACCTCATAAATTTGCTAAAAGTGTTGATGTTTTACGCGAAAAGGTGGATGAGCATTACCAGTATTTAATTGATAATAATCTTTTATCTGATCGTATGCGCCGTAAGACTTCAGCGGAAATTAATGAAGCACTGTGGGCGGCGATACTTCAACCCGTATTAAACGACTTGGAAAAAGATGGAAAACTTGATAAGATGGTTGATAAAGTATTGAAAAAAGAAGTAGATCCCTATAGCTTGGCAGAGGAAATTGCTTGTAGGTATATCAAATAAGCTCTAAGAAAGAACAGGCCATTAATTGGTTGAGTAATGTTATTAACTAATAATCTTATCAATTATTCAACCAATTATGATTGGCATATTCAATTTGCAAAGGGCAATTAAAGCTTATTCCGTTGCTTAAACCAAGTTTTATAACAATATTAATAAAGGGTGTCAAGGCATGGATAATCAGGGAATCAAGGTTTTGCTAGCGAAAGTAGGACTGGATAATCAAGATAAGGAAATTCGCTTATTAGCCCGAAGTTTGAAAAATCAAGGTGGCATAAAAGTTATTTATACAGGCTTGTATTGTACTCTGGAAGAAATCGTTCAATCAGCATTACAAGAAAAGGTTGATCTAGTTGGGGTGAGTGTGCACAACGGTTCTCACAATGAAATATTTCCCCGCCTACGTGGATTACTTGATGCCAAGAAAGCTAGCGATATCTTGGTTTTCGGAGGAGGCATGATTCCTGAGAAACATAGGCAAGAACTAAAAGCTTCAGGAGTAGTCGATGAGATATTTGGACCTAGTACCTCCATCAGTATAATTGTAGATTGGATTTATAAACAATGGCTGCCCAGAAGGAAAAAAGGCATCTTAAATCTTTCTAGCATGGTTGATTAAAGGAAAATATTTGATATTGAGGGTGATAATATGGCTGACAATGTTATTTTAAAGGAAAAAAAGGGTCATATAGGTATAATTACTTTAAATCGACCAGATCAATTAAACACTTTTAGTTCTTCACTAGCAACTGGATTTAATAATGCTCTAATAGATTTTGAACAAGATGATGAAACAAGAGTTGTAATTATTAAAGGTGCAGGAAAAAGTTTTTGCGCAGGGATAGATGTTTCGGAACTTGAGGGCAAAAATGTCTTGGAATACTATGAATGGATTACATTAATGGAGAATCCATTTATAACTATCTCCAAAATGGGAAAGCCTGTGATTGCATCTGCACATAACATTGCTGTTGCTAATGGTATTGGAATTGTAGCTGCTTCAGACTTGGCTATAGCTACTGAAGGAACTAAATTTGGCGCCACAGCTGTAAATGTAGGACTATTCTGTATGGGACCAGCAATTCCCTTATCACGTAATCTAGGAAGGAAAAAAACGCTGGAATTATTATTGACTGGCGATTTGATAGAAGCTGCGGAAGCTGAAAGAATTGGTCTAATAAATAAGGTAGTTCCCAAAGATAAGCTAGAAGAAAAAACTATGGAATTGGCCGAAAAATTGGCAGCTAAAAGTCCATTAGGTGTTCAACTGGGCAAAAAATCTTTCTATAAGATGTCTGATTTGGAATATGACAAAGCATTTGAGTTAACTGCCAATCATTTCGCTACATTGTGTACAACTGAAGATGCTCATGAAGGTGTAGATGCATTTTTAAATAAGAGAAAACCAAATTGGAAACTAAAATAAAGGGAAATCAAGCAAACTATTAAATACTTGAATTGCTGCTTTACACATCTTTTGAGGTGTAAAGCAGCAACATTTATTGATAGAAAAACCTGCTAATATTTATATTTAAAATCATGACTCGAGAAAATGATAAGAAAACGTTATCTAATTGGAAACTTAATGCTTTTAGGATGAAAAGGAGGGAGAGGCGATTGAAAGAACCCCTGTTAATGTATACAAACAATACAGTTTTTTTAAGGGATGAATTACTCATCATTTTAGATCGCCGTCGTTTTCCTCATGAAGTAATTGAGGTAGTATGTCATGATTATGAAGAAGTGGCAAAAAGTATTGAAGATATGGTAGTACAAGGAGCAGGAGATATTGCGATAACCGCTGGCTATGGTCTTTATCTGGCAGCTCGCTACGTGGAATCCATTGCAGGAATAAAAAGTGATGAAGCACAGGAATATTTAGTTAAAGTTAGAGAACGGTTGGAAAATACTCGACCAACTGGTTATCATATGAAAGTTTTGTTGAGGCGATTAATCGATCAAGTAGACTGGAAACAGCCTAATTGGTCGGAACAAATATTAAAAAGAATAGATAAGATTATAAAAAAAGCAGAAACTCGTTGTGAATTAACTGGTAAATGGGCAGAGACTCTGGTGGAAGATGGGGATTGCATTCTTACACATTGTTTTCCCGGCCCAGCACTATTATATATGCTACGACTTGCACGAGAGCATGACAAAAGAATACAATTAATGGCTACTGAAACGAGACCTTATCTTCAGGGAGCTCGGCTAACTGCCTGGTCGGTTTCTGAGCTTGGAATTCCAGTAACGTTAATTAATGATAACATGGCAGCTTATTGTATGAGCCAGGGGATGATAGCAAAGGTTTTTACCGCAGCAGACCGAATCGCCCTGGATGGTACAGTGGTTAATAAAGTAGGCACTTTTCAACTGGCAATTGCAGCTCACCACCATCAACTGCCTTTTTACATATTTGGTTATGGGGGACCAGACAAAAAGTGCCAAAGAGGTGAAGACATCCCTATCGAATTACGAAATCCTAATGAAGTGCTATTTTTTAATGGAATCAATATTAGCAGTAAAAAAGTAAAAGGCTTTTACCCGGCCTTTGATTGTACTCCCCCCCAGTTACTGGCTGGAATCATAACAGATCGGGGAATTATTCGACCTGATGAAATTCAAATCTACTGGTCATTGCCTTTTTAAATGAAAAGAAAATTATTGAGGAGGTAAAGAAATGGCTATATTGAAAGATTCTGTTATCATTCCGCTAAATCGTCCTTTATTTATCCCCAAAGAGGGAGGACTTGAAGTGAATGACTTGATTGTTGAATCCAATGGTGAATATAAGGTGATAGATAAGCCGGATTGTATTATCATACAAAATGATCATTGCTGCAGAAGCATCAAAGTTACCATTAAAACAAAAGATTAAATAATGAGTTATTAAGCTTAGACTGATTATAAAAAGCCTTTTGAGTTTTGGAATACTCAAAGGGCCTTCTCAATTTTACCCCGCCTTGGCAATGTCAAGGGACTAGTGCAATACGAGGAGGAGAAATGATAATGCAGTTATTTAGGGCTTGGTCAGTATTAGATCATTATAAAGGGCAGAATGAGGTGACGTTTAACTGGTTCGTAGTTGGTAGGAAAAAACCTATAGCTCCTTATGAAGAACTCATCGAAAATTACGATGATAATAACGCTGAAGCTTGGTGCGATAATTTATTTGTGAATGAATTTTTCACTAATGAAGAAATAAAAGAACTAAAGGAGTATCTTCTACTTTCACACCAAATGGAGGTTCAAGTAGAAGAAGTATCACTGCCGGTAAGGTCCGGCGGGCTTAGTTATGGACTTTTGCTTATAAATGGAGCAATTGGTTTTTACTCACTTGCAGATGAAGAAGGGTACAACTTAAGTGTATCAGTTCTAGGGCATTATGAAGTGGAAGAACAGGATTTTTCAAATCTCTTAACCTCTAAGGATTTACAAAATGGTCTAGATTTTTTGAAACTAGTATTAAATAATTTGAACTTGAAATCGGAAAGTAGCTTCCCGAGCTTGACTTAATCCCTCAAATAACCAAATTTTAGGGCATTAAACCACTGTTTTTATGGTCTCTGAAATTCTTGGCGTCTGGAATATGGTATTACTCCTAAGTACCCCAATAAAGGCTAGGTTTTAGGGTACAGTTAATAAGACCCCTTTTGGGGGATCAGTGACACCAGATATTTAGGTCGTCCGATGTTTGTTTAACCGGAACTTACTGCAACCCATGCCTGTGTGCAGAGAAATTCTTGTAGTTTTTCCTTGGCATTTTTCAAAACCTTTTGTAGCCAGGGATTAGGGGCTAACTTTATATGGCGGTAACGGTCGTTGCCTACAATGTTCCCAGGTACATTCAGTATTTTGCGGCGGATAGTTGGCACTTCAGCACGACTGTCTTTGCCATCCAATAAGACCAAGCGAAACCAGTTGAGAATGTTATACGATAATACTTTGAGCCACATAAAGGCTATATTTCGATCCAACTCTGCCTGACTCATTTTTTCAAAGCCTAGACCAACCTTGAGTTCATCAATTTTGTTTTCAATATTGCAACGCTTATTGTATTGGTGCCATACCTCCTCTGGGTTGTACTCGTCGCTAGAAGTAATTATCACTTGGTAATCAAATGTCTTTAGGTCAAAGTTAAGTTGCTCACCAGATACCTTTGGTTCTTGAGTTTCACGGATAAATACAAACCTGCGGGCTTTGGACCATTTAGGCAATGGAAGAGTAATTTCTGCTGCAGCGTAGTGGTTGCTCAAAGGCTGCCATCGTTCCTGATCATCAAGGTATTTAATGACTTTTTTCATATTACTGGTGAGCTTAGCCTTACAAATATACTCAATGCCCTGTTCTTCCAGGTAGGCGAAGTTATCTTCATCAAAAAAACCTTTATCCATGCGTATGCCTTTTACGAGGATATTCTGGTTGGCTAAGATCTCTAGTGTCTCTTTAAGAAACTCCATAAATTGGCCGTTACTGGCGACATTCCCACTATATAAGCCAGCATTGACCAGTTCGCAAGTTCCGGAGATAAACGCTACTTTTACTTTGTAGGAAGGTCGCCCGTGATACCGGGGATTGTAACCGACTTTTGATCCCTCCTGTTTACCGAAAACAGTGAGGACACTGTCGTCAATATCCAGCCAGACTTCGCGGGATTGGTCGCATTTGGCCTTTAAGGATAACAGTTCCTGATTCACCAGAGACAATTGGTCTAATGCCTCCTGCTCACATATAAGAGATACAAAGTTTCGCAAGGTGCTCTCGTCAGGCACTTGTGTTACTTCCTTAATTTTCTGGTACCCAGGATCAGTTTGTAGAGCATTCATATGAGAAAACCGCAATAATCCCAATGAGAGGGCATCAATGATCGTATCCAACAACTCTGTATCAGAGTATTTACAGTTATGATGCCGCTTAAGAGAGACCCGTTTAAGCATACCGGGTAAATCAACAGCCTTCTTAAAAGCCTCTAGTATACCAAAACTTCCATAAGCGGTTACAGACGAATTGTCAAACCTAAGCGGAAGATCGCTTTTGCTAGTCTGGTGTTGTAGGGAATTTAATTTCTTTTGGTATTTGCGTTCCAAGTTACGTCGTTGTTGACGGGACATAGTTTCAAGTTGATTTGTGGTAATAAGTTGTGATACCATCATTTTAGAGGGTCACCATCCTTTGGAATGATTTGGTTTGGTCACTAAAACATTTCCAGCTAAGGAGTGGTGTACCCTTTTTTTTGCTAAAATTTTTACACGTAAAAATGACTTTGAAGCCTTGACGTTAGAGGATTTCTAAAAGTTACTTTCCGAATCCAAGTTGAATATATCTTGTAAACAGGACAATGACTTAGCTACTTTGTTAAATAAAATATACGAAGAAACTGGTTTATGTGTACAACAGAAGAATTACATTGCCAAAAGATACAAATAAACTTGCTTCTACAACTTCGACCGCTGTATACAAAAAGATACACTACGGGGTGTAAAGGGTGTAACATTTTATTGTTTGTTCAGCCTGTTGCAACCCGTGTTATCTCATAAAATTCTTCGAATCGTCAATTTATGACATGTTTCGTATTATTTTGTCTATAAATGTAGTAATTTTCGCAATAATATCACTTTTCAATTAACATTAATCTATGATAAGGTAGGGTTGAGGTGGTGGAAGTGAAGCTACGAGATATTATGACCCGCAAGCCCATTGTTCTGACACCGGAGCAAACTGTCCAAGAGGTGGCGGAAATCTTCCTGAACCACCAGGTAGATGGTGCACCGGTAATTGATAGCAATGGAAATATTATTGGACTTTTTACGAAGAGTCAAATCTTCAAACTGGTTAGTCAGGGACTGAGTGTACAGACGACAATTGCTACATTAATTAGAAGAGACGTTAATAATAACTCAAATGATGATGTGGAAGAAATTTTAATGCAGGAATCGGGGCGGTTCCCCCTTACTGAAGGGCAAGCTTTTGCAGACATGAAAACACGGACGAATCTTTTAAGTGCGTTCAATAATTTTTATCAAGATGTTTCTTGTGAGTTTGCCACAATCATTAACTCCATTCATGATCTGATTGTTTCTGTGGATGAAGAAGGAAGAATTAAGGTGTTTAACAGATCAGCAGAGAAATTCTTCGGAAAAACATTACAAGAGGTAAAGGGAAAAAAGATTAATGAACTATTTCCCAACATTGGACTGATGGATGTTATTCAATCAGGCAAAGTTGAAAAGATACATAAAGTTTTGCTAAATAATCAATATTTTATCATTAATAAATTCCCCGTCAAGATGAATGACAAAATCACCGGAGCCGTAGCTGTCTTTCAACAATTTTCCGAGTTGGAAAGTATATCTGGGGAGTTAAAATCTGTTAAAGAATTAAATCAAGAATTTGATGCCATTATACAATCTTCCTTTGACGGACTTTTCATTACCGATGGAAACGGGATAACCCTTCGAACGAACAAAGCCTTTGAACGTATAACCGGTGCAGATGCTTCAACACTTTTAGGGCGTCACATTGAGGATCTAATAGATGAGGGAATTGTTTCGGAATCAGTGACATCCCTTGTCCTAAAGCAGCGAGAAACCGTTACCATTATGCAAAAAACACAGATTGGCAAGATAACCTTGGCTACAGGTAATCCAGTCTTTGACGAAAATGGTAATGTCTTTCGAGTGGTTTGTAACATCCGTGATATCACTGAACTGAACTTGCTAAAACAGGAATTGGAACAGGCCCGGGGATTGAGGCTTCATTACGAGAGACAATTGCGCTCGTTAGGCATTCATTATCCCGGCTCCGACAAGATGGTGGTTAATTCAGCAAAAATGAAGGACCTCATGGGGCTCATCATGCGGTTAGCCGAGGTTAATTCAACTATTTTAATCACCGGGGAATCAGGAACAGGGAAAGAATTAATTGCAGAAACACTACACAAGAACAGTCCCCGCCAAGATGGACCTTTCATTAAAGTTAATTGTGGAGCAATTCCAGAAAACTTATTGGAATCAGAATTATTTGGTTATGAATATGGTGCCTTTACAGGTGCTAAAAAACAAGGTAAAGCTGGCTATTTCGAGTTGGCAATGGGGGGGACTCTTTTTCTTGATGAGATTGGGGACTTGCCTCTGAACCTGCAGGTTAAACTATTACGAGTTCTACAGAGTAGAGAAATTGTCCGGGTTGGGGGAGAAAAACCCCTTAAGATTGATGCTCGCATTTTAGCAGGCACCAACCGAAATTTAATTGAAATGGTTCGACATAAAGAGTTTCGGGAGGATCTCTATTATCGATTAAATGTAGTTCCCGTAAATGTACCTCCCCTAAGGGAGAGAAAAGAGGATATACCAGCACTGGTTACTCACTTTGTTTTGATGTTTAATCTTAAATATAAACTTAACAAAAGAATTTCCCGTGAGGTGATAGACATCTTCCTTCGGTACAATTGGCCAGGCAATGTTCGGGAACTGGAAAATCTTATTGAAAGATTAGTGGTTGTAACCCCTAGGGACTTATTAACCAGGGAGGATCTCCCTCCTAATCTGGGAGGAAGTACCCCAGAGAGTTTGCCTGTTCAGGTATCTGGCCTTATGCCCTTGAAAGATGCAGTGGAATATGTAGAAAAACAAGTATTAGAAAGGGCCTATGCAGAATGCAGAACAACTCGACAAATGGCCAAAGCATTAAAAGTCGATGCTTCTACTATTGTCCGTAAAGCTGCTAAGTATGGAATTTCAAAAGCACAATAGCCTTGAAAAATAATGGTTGCATTTGATGCCAAAATGCAACGTGTTGTTGTAATGTGGAAACATTCCGAATAATGCGAAGTTGTTACAACAACACATAATTATTTCTGCCATTTTAAACCATAATTAAATTTAATATTATGAATTGTTATTTAATTCGTAATATTTTCACAGAATATGTTCTTTATTAAATATTGTGAATTGGGTTAGCGATAATCTATTTGTATGAATTTACCAAAAGATATATTGTTAATAAAAACAAAAACACTAGTCCTGTTGCGATATTGCTACGGTTGTTAGGTCGGTTACAAACCCGGATTCCATTTAAACACCCCAAAACTCTCGTTCAACAGGGTTTATACCTTAAATTAGTACAATTGGTATGAGACTTGCATTATAGTTATCTGTTGGGAACTCCGCGGGTTCTTGACTAGAAAGAGATAAGGTCGAAGGGAGAGGACAAAATGAGCCCCATAAGATTTATTTTATTTATTGCATTAATTGCATTTGGTCTGTTTAATATGGTGAAAGGTATTCAAGAACGTTTGAATGCAACCTATTTAGGTAAGAAAGATGACCGCATGGATAATATTGGGGAACGATTGAAAGGTTTGCTAATTTATGCATTAGGTCAAAGAAAAGTTGTACAAGAAGCCGATGGCGGTATCATGCATATTATGATATTTTTTGGTTCGTCTTTATTTGGTTTAAGAATTCTGGAATTTATTTTATCATCATTAATCCCAGGCATTTTCATTCCGTTTATTAGTGATAACGCAATCTTTTATCTTTTAACTGACATTTTAGGATTAATAGCCATTGTGGGGATTTTGTATTCCGGTTGGCGACGTTGGGTGCAGAAAGTTGAGCGTCTGGAGCCAGAAGCTTTTGGTACTCCTGCAGAAAATCTAATTTTAGCAATGGTTAGTGGACTAACACTAATGATTGCTTCTGTTTTTGTGGCGTCTGGATTTAAAGCAGCCTTAACCCAAGATCCCGCCTCTTCTGTTGCTCCTATTACAGGTTTTTTTGCAAATTCGTTTAATGGCTTACCTAAGGGCGATTTAGAAATAGGTTTTGAAGTATTCTTCTGGGTACATGTAGTATTTTTATCTGGTTTTATGGTATTTTTTAGATACTCACCGCATGTGCATCCGGTATTTGCACCCTTAAATATCTTCTTCCGTACATTGAAACCAAGGGGCGGGATGATTGAACCCATTAATTTTGAAGATGAGAGTATTGAGCAGTATGGTGTAGCAAAATTAGAAGATTTTAATTGGAAACAAATTATGGATGCTTATGCTTGCGCCGAGTGCGGTCGCTGTCAGGCTAACTGTCCGGCTTATCTTAGTGGAAAACATCTTTCGCCAAAACATCTTATTCATAAGCTAAGACTGCATGTAGATGAAAAAGCAAAAATGCTTGGCTCTGCATTGGGAAATCATTCATCTGGCTTAGCGGCAGAAGAGACTGCAGCCAGTAGCGAAGCATTAGAACAAAATTTAGTACCGGATATTTTTAGTGCTGAAGAAATTTGGGATTGTACAAACTGTGCCAGTTGCATGGAGCAATGTCCGGTTTTAAATGAACATGTGCCTAAAATTAATCAAATGAGACAAAATCTTGTACTTATGGAAAGTGATTTTCCTGCAGAAGCACAATTGGCATTTACTAACATGGAGCGTAACTATAACCCATGGGGTGTAGGTTGGAACTCCAGAGGAGAATGGGCTAAAGATCTAGATATTAAACTGTTAAGTGATGATAGTAACGTAGATGTTGTATACTTTACTGGTTGCGCAGGTGCCTTTGATGATCGTAGTCAGAAAGTTGCTACCGCCTTTGTCAAAATAATGAAAGCAGCAGGTGTGAATTTTGGAATTCTTGGTCCTGAAGAAAAGTGTTGTGGTGATTCTGCCAGACGTTTAGGAAATGAATACTTAGCTCAAGAATTAATTAATAGTAATATTGAGACTTTAAACAATTATGGAGTTAAGAAAATCGTAACGACCTGCCCTCACTGTTTAACTGTATTAAAGGATGAGTATCCTCAGTTTGGCGGTAATTATGAAGTACTACACCACACTCAGTTTATTAATCAGTTAATTCAAGCGGGCAAGTTAAAGTTTAAACAAGCAGATTCAATGAAGAAGATAACATATCATGATTCTTGCTTCCTGGGACGCTACCAGGATGAGTATGAAGCTCCTAGACAAATTATTAACCGATTGCCAGGTATCAATCTGGTTGAGATGACAAGAAACAAAACCAAGGGCTTTTGTTGTGGGGCTGGTGGCGGACGGATGTGGCTAGAAGAACATGGCACTCGAATCAACGTAATGCGTACAGAACAGGCTTTAGAAACAAACGCAGAAATTATAGCAACTAACTGTCCGTTCTGTCTGACAATGATTGAAGATGGCGTAAAAGATAAAGAAGCAACTGAAAAAGTCAAAGCCTTTGACCTTGCAGAATTAGTAGAACGAAATTTACAGTAATTATATTGGTATAAGGGTGTATTATTTTCACCCTTATACCAATAATTTAATAATATATAGGTCGAACTTATTTATCAGAATATTCTATATCATTATTTAGTTGTTGTATTTTTGCAACATTTGTTGCAGAACAAAAACAAGTTGTTGCTTATTTTTTATATAATATTAAATTATCAAAATCTTTAATAATTTAATTATTTGATTATTATGAATTGCAAAAATACACAGACATGGGGGTTCTGGAAAAAGAGGTAGAGAGTAACAAGAATGAATGGTTTATTTTAAATTCTAACTAATAATATGCTAACGTAAACTTTCTGTAATTTGTTGCAATATTGAAACGATTGTTAAGAGTGTAGCAAACCATTATCTGGCTTATTTGCCTTAAACTTCAGTGCTAGCAAGGATAAGTCATGTGCAAGACGATCTTGGTATGATATTTGCACTATAACAATATAAATTAATGATAGTTTTTATAAGTTAGATTCCCAATTTATGGGCAATTTAAAAAAGTTATGCTCATAATGTTATATAAATAAAAAGGAGGGTGCGTATGAAAATCTTAGTTTTACTAAAACAAGTATTTGATACCGAAGCCGTAATCAAAATTGCAGATGGAAAAATTAGCGGTGATGGTATCACCCAGATCATCAATCCTTATGATGAGTTTGCTGTTGAGGAAGCGCTGAAAATTGCGGAGGCTACTAAGGGCGAAGTAACTATCGTTTCTGTAGGGGCAGATGTAGAACAAACCGTACGCCAAGCTCTGGCAATGGGTGCAACAAATGGTTATGTAGTTGAAGACGCTGCTATGACTGATGTCGATGAGTACAGTATAGCTACTATTTTGTCCAAAGCTATTGGTGCTATGCAATACGATCTGATTTTAGCAGGCTGGCGGGCAATTGATGATGGTTCTGCCCAGGTAGCTAGTCGTGTTGCCCAAGCTTTAAATATTCCTTTAGTTAATTTAGCTATCAAGTTGGATGTTGCTGACGGAAAAGCCACAGCAGTTACTGAAATTGATGGTGGTACTGCAACGATTGAAGTTCCTTTACCAGCTGTGGTTACTTGCCAGAAAGGCCTTAATGAGCCCCGTTACCCATCCATGAAGGGTATTATGCAGGCTAAGAAAAAGAAAATAGAAAAGGTTGGATTGGGAGCTTTAGGTCTTGATGCATCTGCTGTAGCAGCAAAAGCAAAAACCTTAAATATCTATTTACCACAAACCCGGGCTGCCGGAAAGGTTATTACAGATGAGCCCGCCGTTGCAGCTAAGGAAGTTGCAAAACTGTTAAGAGAAGAAGCTAAAGTTATTTAAAGGAGGGGAAGCCAATGGCAAAAGGTATTTGGGTATTTGCAGAACAACGTGATGGCAAAATTAAAAAAGTAACATACGAATTATTAAGCGCTGGTCGTGGTCTGGCTGACAATCTCGGAGAAGAACTTTGTGCTGTATTATTTGGTAAAGATGTTGCCGGAGCAGCTGCTGCTCTTGGTGAATATGGAGCAGACAAGGTTTTTGTAGCCGATAACGAAAAACTAGCTGAATATACTAATGATGCATATGTTAATACACTGTTTGATTTGGCAAAAGCCAATGAACCCAATGCAATATTATTCGGATATACCGCTAGTGGTCGTGATTTAGGTGCTAGCATAGCTCAACGTCTTGAAACTGGTATGTTTTCAGATTGTGTAAGCGTAAAAGTTGATGGTGGTCAGTTAGTATTTGATCGTCCCCTTTATGCAGGCAAAGCCTTTGTATCTGCTTCTTGTCCAGAAGCACGCCCTGTTGTTGCTGCAATGCGTCCTAACGTATTAGCAATTAATGAACCTCAGGCAGGTAAGCAAGCCGAGGTAGTAAACGTTGAAGTTTCTGGAGATATTCGTCAGGTGATTAAAGAGGTTGCCATGGCAATTTCTTCTCGTCCAGAACTTACTGAAGCTAGTATTATTGTTTCAGCTGGTCGTGGTGTAAAAGCTCCAGAAAATATGAAACTAATCGAAGAATTTGCAGACTCCATTGGTGCTGCTGTCGGATGTTCAAGGGCAGTTGTTGATGCTGGATGGTATCCCCAGGCTCAACAGGTTGGACAAACTGGTAAAACCGTAGCTGCCAATCTATACATTGCATGTGGTATCTCCGGTGCTATTCAGCATTTAGCTGGTATGAGTTCCTCCAAGTGCATTGTTGCCATCAACAAAGACCCTGAGGCTAATATCTTTAAGGTAGCCGATTATGGTATCGTCGGTGACCTGTTTGAAGTTGTACCTATTCTTAAAGAAGAGTTGAAAAAACTTTTAGCATAATTTAAGCTTCAAGTGCCGTGTAATAGGTTTGTAGTATACGGGTTTCAAAGGAGGGTGCGGAAGTTGAATGATTTCCGTTGCGCTAAGTGCCAGAAGCTATTGGCGAGGTACAACAATTGCCAAATGATAGAAATAAAATGTCCAAGATGTGGCTTAACAAATAAGCTTCAAAACAACGCATGTTTCTCAACAGAAAGAAAGCAACCCGTATACATAACGGCAGCAGGTATAAAGTAATGTATAACTAACAAAATAAAGCTTAATTTCTGAGATGAGAGCCTAGAGCCCCGCCAGACAATGTTCTGCGGGGTTTTAGCTTTCAATTTGAAGTAGGCTATAAATCTCTATGTCTGCTGCTATGGGGCAGAACATGGTGGTGTATTTATAATCATTATTGCTTCTTTCCATAACATAAATTAATGAGGAGGATGAAAATGGAAATTAAAAAGGTAATGGTTGTTGGAGCAGGCCAAATGGGTAGTGGTATCGCACAGGTCTTTGCTCAGGCAGGTATCTCTGTAGTTCTAAACGACATAGCCCCAGAATTTGTTCAAAAGGGTTTTAAAAACATTGAAAAGAATCTGGCCCGCAGCGTAGATAAGGGTAAAATGGCAGCTGAAGCTAAGGATGCCGCCCTTGCTCTTATTGCTCAGTCCACCAGTCTGCAAGATGCTAAAGATTGTGATTTGGTAATAGAAGCTGCTATTGAAAATATGTCAATTAAAGCAAAAATCTTTAGCGAGTTGGATGAGATATGTCCACCACATGCAATTTTAGCTTCAAATACCTCCTCATTGCCCATCACCGAAATTGCAGCAACAACAAAACGTCCAGCCCAAGTAATTGGTATGCACTTCATGAATCCCGTACCAGTTATGAAACTGGTTGAGGTTATCCGGGGTCTGGCTACCACAGACGAAGTTTACAATGTTATCAAGGAAACCAGTATTAAAATTGGCAAAGTACCCGTTGAAGTTAATGATGTTCCTGGTTTTGTTTCAAACCGTGTTCTGCAACTAATGATTAACGAAGCTATCTTCTGTGTCTATGAAGGAGTAGCTACACCAGAAGGAATTGACGATGTAATGAAACTGGGTTGCAACCACCCAATGGGACCCCTTGCATTAGCTGACCTAATTGGTCTGGACACCATTCTTGCCATTATGAACGTTCTTTATGAAGGCTATGGTGATTCCAAATATCGCCCCTGCCCACTGCTCCGTCAATATGTAAAAGCCGGCTGGCTTGGTAGAAAATCCGGTAAAGGCTTCTACGATTACAGTAAATAGTTAGGAGGTCAACCCAATGGAATGGAATACCATTCTCCTTGAAAAAGAAGGCAATATTGCTTTGTTGACCATCAATCGTCCCAAAGCATTAAATGCCCTAAATCCCGAAGTTCTTACCGAATTAGGGCAAGCTGTTGACGCAATTAGTGCGGATGATGAAATATTTGTCGTAATCCTAAAAGGTGCTGGAGAAAAGGCTTTTGTGGCTGGTGCAGATATTACAGCAATGAAAGATATGACAGCCCTCGAGGGCCGGAACTTTGGTCAACTGGGACAAGAAGTATTCAAAAAACTAGAATATATGCCAAAACCAATCATTGCGGCCATTAACGGCTTTGCTCTGGGCGGAGGTTGTGAATTGGCTATGGCTTGTGATATCCGTGTAGCCTCTGAAAAAAGTAAGTTTGGGCAACCGGAAGTTGGGTTAGGCATCACCCCTGGATTTGCCGGAACCCAAAGATTGCCTCGTTTAGTAGGAAAAGGTCGTGCCAAAGAACTGATCTATACAGCCGATATTATCGGGGCTGCAGATGCTCATCGTATTGGTTTAGTGAATCATGTTGTGCCAGAAGATCAATTACTTGAATTCTGTAAGAACATGGCCAAACGAATTGCATCCAAAGGTCAAATTGCTGTTCGCCTTTGCAAATCTGCCATTGATCAAGGTCTAGAGATGGATGTTGATAAGGGAATAGCATATGAAGCCGAAGTATTTGGTCTTTGCTTTGCTACAACCGATCAAACAGAAGGCATGACTGCTTTTGTAGAAAAGAGAAAGCCTAACTTTACTGGCAAATAAACTTGAATTTTTTTAGAGTTTCAGCTTGGCCATTTAGGCAGAGCAGAAAAAAGGTTGAATTCCATAAAATTAGGAGGGAAAGAATATGATATTCAAATTAACTGAAGAACAAGAAATGCTTCGTAAAGCAGTGCGTGACTTTGCTGAGGGAGAAATTAAAGCAAAGGCAGCAGAAATGGATGAAAATGAACAGTACGATTACGGTCTGTGGACAAAAATGGCTGAGATGGGCCTTGCTGGCATACCTTTTTCCGATGAGTATGAAGGTGCAGGCATGGATAACGTTAGCTATGCCATTGCTGTTGAAGAATTAAGCCGCGTATGTGCTTCCAGCGGTGTGTTGGTATCCGCTCATACTTCCCTGTGTGCATGGCCTATTTATGCCTTTGGTACCGAAGAACAAAGGAAAAAATATTTAGTTCCTTTGTGCAGTGGTGAAAAAATCGGTGCTCTGGGACTTACCGAACCTGGTGCAGGATCTGATGCTGTTGGACAAAAGACCACTGCAGTATTAGATGGCGATGAGTATGTATTAAACGGCAACAAAATCTTTATTACTAACGGTTATTATGCTGACACCTATGTCATCATTGCTGTTACAGATAAGTCTAAGAAATCTAAGGGTATATCCTCTTTCATAGTTGAAAAAGGAACTCCCGGCTTCTCCTTTGGTAAAAAAGAACATAAGATGGGTATCCGGGCCTCCGCTACCTACGAACTAGTCTTTGAGAATTGCCGTATCCCCAAAGCTAACCTGCTGGGTGAAGAAGGTCAAGGCTTTAAGCAAGTTATGATGACCTTAGATGGCGGTCGTATCGGTATTGCCTCCCAAGCTCTGGGTATTGCCCAGGGAGCTTTGGATGCTGCTATCGAATACAGTAAGATCCGTGAACAATTTGGCAAGCCAATCTCCGCTAACCAAGGACTTCAGTGGATGATGGCTGATATGGCTACTCAAGTTGAAGCTGCAAGACTTATGGTTTATCAGGCTGCCTATCGCAAGGACAATAAGATGCCCTACAGTAAAGAGGCCGCTATGGCTAAACTCTTTGCTGCTGAGACAGCAATGGCTGTTACCACCAAAGCTGTTCAAATATTCGGCGGATATGGTTATACAAGAGAATATCCTGTAGAGCGTATGATGCGTGATGCTAAGATTACCGAAATCTATGAAGGTACCAGTGAAGTACAACGTATGGTTATTGCAGCTAATATTCTGAAGTAATTACCCAATCGAGTAGAGTATCGAAATATAAAGACACGTCCGTTACTCTACTCGATTTTCTTAAATTTTTATACTGACGTAAGTAGATAATTGAACAAGTAAGTTGAAATATTTTTATCTAGTTCTGTTACTTTGTTCACATAATCTAATTATGATTTGGCTTTTTACAGTCTTTTAAGGAAAAAACTTTTAAAATAGTCCCAGATCTCGCGAAGTATACTCCGACCAGTCGTACCAGTTTAAGGAATAATAGGAAGTCAGCTTAGAATGTACACAATACATAAGTCTTAATTTTCACCATCCAGTTCCAAGTATGTTGGTATATAGAGATTTTGCAGCATATGGAAACTGGTAGGAACTTAAAAATCAATCAAAGTTCCTAACACATTTTGACTTGTAGAAGGAGAGGAAAAGTTATGAGTGAAGCAGCAACCTATTTTTTAGAAGTCAGAGATGCAATCGTAGAGATGGGTGGCGAAAACATCAACCTTTGTATGCAATGCGGAACCTGTGCCGGTACTTGCCCATGGGGTAGACTGGAAGAAAAAAGTCCCTTTAATATTCGTAAAATGATTTATCAAGGCCGAATGGGCTTAGAAGGTTATGAAACAGATGACATCCTATATGCTTGTACAACCTGTGGCCACTGTGTGACTCGCTGCCCCCGGGGCGTAAAAATTACTGACGTAGTAAGGGCCATGCGTAGCGTCATCGGTGAAACAGGTGGTATACCAAAGAACCTTAAAGCTGCTGTGGGAAGTATTAACAGTCAAGGTAACCCCTGGTCTCAACCTAGAGAAAAACGCGATACATGGGCCAAGGACCTTGATATCAATAAATTTACCCCTGAAACAGAGTATCTTTTATTTGTCTGTTGTACCTCAGCCTTTGATGGTAGAAGTCAAAAAATTGCCCGTTCTATCGCTGAACTTCTTAAAAAAGCCGGCGTCAGCTTTGGTATCATCGGCAATCAGGAACAGTGTTGTGGTGAGTCCATACGTAAGATTGGGGCTGAAAGCGAGTTTTCAATGCTAGCAGAATCCAATATTAAACTTTTTAAAGAAAATGGTGTAAAAAAGATCATTACAACATCACCTCATTGTCTTTCTGCATTTAAAAACGATTATCCAGAATTTGGCGGTGAGTTTGAAGTTTTCCATTACACTCAAATACTTGATGATCTAGTTAAGGAAGGTAAACTTTCCTTTACCAATGCCAAAAACCAAAAGGTTATTTACCATGAACCCTGTTACCTTGGACGCCATAGTCAAATCTTTGAAGCCCCAAGGGAACTACTATCCCAGGTACCTGGAGTCGAAACCATTGAATTTGCAAAGTCCCAGAAGGACAGCCTATGCTGTGGCGGCGGGGGAGCTAGGATCTGGATGGAAACTGAATCAGGTCAGCGTTTTTCCGATTTTAAAGTGCAGGAGGCCTCTGACAAAGAGGCAGATATTCTGGTTACTGCATGCCCTTATTGTGTGGTCATGATGGAAGATAGTGCTAAGACTTTAAACAAAGATGAGGAAATAAAGATTATGGATATCAGTGAAATCCTCAAAGAAAATCTTGGCTAATTCTGGTTTTATCAGCATAGATTCTGAACAATCTGATATAGAAAAATGAATCCTCTTTAAAGTTTTAGCATTTTTAAGAGGAATTTTTAAAAATAATTTGTCCGTTTCGATATATATTCTCTTTTTGAACAAATTTTAAAGTGACATATTTTATGGTTTAAGGGAATATTTATGAGAACCCGGACCTTCATACCCTGATCTTACAACCCCGTTACTTTACAAGCTTCCGATGGTGATAGATCCCTACACCCTATAATCTTCTCACAAAACATCTTTTGGGATCTTTTTTGTACCTACACATCCACCAGATTAAAAGCAAATCTGCTTAATAAAAAAATGGAGGTTTGATTGTTATGAGTAAGCGTGAAGTTGTTATCGTTAGTGCGGTCCGTACACCTATTGGTAGTTTCGGGGGTACCCTGTGTAATATCCCCGCTGCAGAATTGGGTGCTATCGCCGTAAAGGAAGCCCTGCAGCGTATTGGCTTAGATGGCAAAGATGTTGATGAAGTAATTTTAGGTAATGTCATTCAGGCAGCGCAAGGGCAAAACCCTGCTCGTCAAGCATCTTTAAAAGCGGGTATTCCCATAGAAGTGCCTGCCTATGCTGTAAATATGGTTTGTGGTTCTGGTCTTAAGACAGTAGCCATGGCTGCCAATGATATCATATGTGGGGAAGCCGAAATAGTTGTAGCAGGTGGCTTTGAGAATATGAGTATTGCCCCCTACGCCATTGAGAAGGCACGTTATGGTTACCGCATGGGGGATGGAAAAATTGTAGATACCATGATTAAAGATGGTCTTACCTGTGCTTTTAATCATTACCACATGGGTATTACGGCAGAAAATATTGCAGAACGTTACGGCCTTACCCGTGAAGCCCAAGACAACTTTGCATTAGCTAGTCAACAAAAGGCAATTGCTGCCATTGACCGGGGAGCATTTAAGGAAGAGATTGTACCTGTTGTCATTCCGCAAAGAAAAGGTGATCCTAAAATATTTGACACCGATGAATTCCCCAGAAGAGGAACAACAATAGAAGGGCTATCTAAACTAAAGCCTGCCTTCAAAAAAGATGGAACAGTAACAGCGGGGAATGCCTCTGGCATTAATGATGGTGCAGCGGCTTTGGTAGTTATGTCTGCAGAAAAAGCTGCTCAACTGGGCCTAAAACCTATGGCTACTATTTTATCCGGCGGATCTGCCGGTGTGGATCCTTCTGTTATGGGTCTTGGTCCCATTCCTGCCAGCCGGAAAGCCCTAGCTAAGGCTGGTATGACAGTAGATCAAATGGACCTTATAGAAGCAAACGAAGCCTTTGCTGCTCAATCTCTGGCAGTGGTAAAAGATTTAGAATTGCCTACAGAAAAGGTAAATGTTAACGGTGGTGCCATTGCTATTGGTCACCCTGTGGGAGCCAGCGGTGCCCGTATTTTAGTAACCCTGCTCTATGAAATGAAACGTAGAGATTCCCGTTTCGGTTTAGCTACCCTTTGTATTGGTGGTGGTCAGGGGCAAGCTTTGGTTGTAGCTAGATAGTTAGTTTTGTATAATATAGATTTCTGCAGATAGATCTAATATCAAATTTTTCAGCATCGTAGAAACGACTAAAGCAAATTTAGCTTTAGTCGTTTCAATACCCAACTTGTAACATACATCTATCATAATGGTGTTTTTTATATGAATTAGAACTTATTCATTAGATAGTAACCATTAAAGGATGGAAATTGCCAATTTCATTATCTATCAAACAAGATTAATATAACAAAATATACAAAACTTACAGACTATTCAAAAAATATAAGCTATAATGTACGAAAGGGTGAACATGATGAGCTCCTATGCTGATGAGTACAAAAGGAAACTAGTATCTGCCGATGAGGCAGTAAAGGTTATAAAGTCTGGTGATTGGATAGATTATGGTCAATTTGCTGGCCAAGTTATTAGCTTAGATAAAGCTTTGGCAGCCAGAAAAGAAGAATTAAAGGATGTTAAAGTCCGCGCCATGATGAGGGTTTCTGGTATGCCAGAAATAATAAAAGCAGATCCCGAGGCCGAATCCTTCTCTTTTATGAGCTGGCACTGCAGTGGTATAGATAGAAAGCTTTGTGATCAAAACCTCTGTCACTATCTGCCAATGACCTTCAGAGAACTTCCTGTCATGTATGAACGAGACTGTCATGTGGATGTAGGAATGACTCAGGTCTCACCTATGGATGAACATGGTTATTTCTATTTTGGTTTGCAGAATTCCGCAACTAAAAGAATGCTTGATAAAGCAAAGGTCGTCATCGTAGAAGTAAACAAGAATCAACCAAAGGTTTTTGGCGGAAACGAAGAATGCATTCACATTTCCGAAGTGGATTATATTGTAGAACACGACTCACCGATGCCACTCATTCCATCCGCTCCTATCTCTGAACTAGATAAGAAAATTGCCAGCTATATTGTACCGTTGATTGAAGATGGTTCCACGATTCAACTTGGTGTTGGTGGAATGCCAAATGCTGTGGGCAACGCCATTGCACAATCTGATCTGAAAGATCTGGGTATCCACACCGAAATGTTCGTGGATGCAATGGTCGATATGGTTGAAGCAGGCCGTGTCACTGGTAAGAAAAAGAATATTGATAAAGGAAAAATAGTTTTTACTTTCGGCTTAGGTTCTCAGAAACTGTATGACTTTGTGCACGCTAATCCCATGATTGCAACTTATCCCGTTGACTATTGTAACTACCCAAATTACATTGCCATGAATGACAAAGTTATAGCCATTAATAACATTATTGAAATGGACCTTTTTGGTCAGGCTTGCTCTGAATCAGCTGGACCAAGACATATTAGCGGTACTGGTGGTCAGCTTGATTTTGGAGAGGGGGCGTACTTCTCCAAGGATGGAAAAGCCTTCTTATGTTTCTCCTCTACCTTTACTAAAAAAGACGGTACTTTGATGTCCCGTATTCGTCCAATGCTGACAGAAGGAGCGGTGGTTACTACACATCGTGCTGTAACAAACTATGTTGTTACAGAATATGGCATAGTCAATCTGAAAGGGCGCAGCACCTGGGAAAAAGCAGAGGCCTTGATTTCAGTGGCCCACCCTGATTTCAGAGATCAATTAATCAAAGAAGCTCAGAAAATGAATATTTGGCGCAAAAGCAATAAGAAGTAAAAACATATTATTAACCTCTTTAGTAGCCGACCACATCCGGTCGGCTACTATTAAAACCAGGTGGTTATCAAACTGAATGAAAGGGGGAGATTATCAAGATCACTGTTGTGTAAGAGTAGGCCCGATTAAAAATTTTAAAGGAGGTTTTTTAATGTCTCAAGGACACGGAACGGTGAATCCAGGACCGGCTGGTCTAGTTGCCCTCGCAATGGCTTGCTTTACTTTTTATGCAATACACACTGGAAAAGTTGATGGTTCAGCCGCACCCTTATTAGGTATTTGGTTAATTGGCGGTTTTGTAATCCAAGTTATTGTAGGTGTCATGGAGATAAACCACGGCAACGTACTAGGTGGTAACGTATTCACCTTCTTCTCCGCCTTCTTTATGTTGGTAACAGGCCTAGAGCTAATTTTCAAATTTTTTGCAGCTCAAAACGGCTGGACCATTGATTCCCGAATTGATGGTTGGGCATGGTTAGCACTAGCCATAGCGCTATTAACCTGGACCCCTGGTTACTTAAAATCACCACTAAGCCTATTTTGTGCCGTGCTGGCACTTGATGTGGCTGTTCCTGTGGTTGCCCTCATGGACTTAGAGGTTCTTGGTCATGAATGGCATGTTATATCCGGAAACTTCCTTGGCCTAGGTGGGATCTTTGGTTTATACACAGCCTGGGGTATCGTATTAAACAGTGTTTTTGAAAAAACAATCATACCACTTGGAGCACCGATTATAAAGCCTAAACAGACTAATACAGCATCAATGTAAACAAATGCTTTAATATTCTGAAAATTATTTTAAGCTTTTGTTTACCGATCTAATCTTTATAAATCCGGAGAAACAGGGGGGATTACCCACTGTTTCTCCTAACCAATTGTATTTATAATTTTAACCCAAGATGTAGGGGTTTGGTCTCTTACTATTTTATCAATGTCAGTATGCAACATTTGTTGCATTTCATCAGTAACCAAAAATTTTATTATTCCAAATTATAGTCAAACATAGAAGACATCTTATAACAATGAATAAGTGAGTAATTCTTAGTATTACTCATATAATCAAAGGATTATTAGTTTTTTAGCAAATTAACTTAAAACATAATTTTTATCTTATATAAAAAGAAATGCATTAGTGTTTTAGCACAACTTTGTTGGTTGCAATAATGCAACTCTTGTTAATGTGGTGACAAAACCATATATAAATTAAATCCTATTGCAACTGGCTTATGGTCCTTGTAACAGACTTGGTATGATATTTGCATTTTATGATAACAGTCAACTCCAACATAGTGGAGCAGCTAGATTTAGGTTCTTCTCTACAACTAAAAAGATATGGTTAAGAGAGAGACAATTGTAATTGTACTAATTAAAAACAAACGGTACCATGCTGACGGGTAGTATCCTAATGCGAACTGCACCTGGTTATGGTAGACAAGGCTAAAAATAAGGTGTTTTCCGCTTGGAGCCAATGGACCGAGACGGGGGGTGTTTATTTTAAAAACCTCTTGAGTCGGGAGGTTTTTTGTATTTTGGGATAGCCTTATATACGAATTTGTCCTCGGGAGGAAATTTTATGAAAAACAAACCTTCCTTTACTATTATTGGAGCTGGCAAAGTAGGAAGTGCCTTGGGTATCCTGTTAAAAGAGCGGGGATATACTCCTGCGGGAGTATTTAGTCGTACCCCATTAAACGCCCAGAAACTGGCGGAAAAACTTCAAACGAAAAGATATAGTCAAGCCTCTGAGGCTGCTAAGGTGGCTGACATAGTTTTTATTACCACCACCGATAGGGAGATCGCCTCTACAGCCAGTATGATTGCCCTAAAGGGAGGCTGTGGCCCCGGACAAATTCTTATTCATACCAGCGGGGCCCTTGCCAGTGATGTCATGCAGCCTGCCCGAGAACATGGAGCATGGGCGATTTCGGTACATCCTTTACAGTCCTTTGCAGACGTTGAAAGTGCTAAAACTAACCTGCCAGGGTCTTGTTTTGCTCTGGAGGGGGATGAAGAAGCCATGGGCACTGCGCGTCAGTTAGTGGATGACCTTCAGGGCCAATATTTTACTATTAAAACAGAGGATAAGCCCCTATACCATGCTGCAGCGGTAGTGGCTTCTAACTACTTGGTATCTCTAATTCATTTAAGCACATCCATCTATCAAAGTCTTGGTTTGAGTGAAAAACAATCTTTGGATGCTCTGTTCCCATTAATCCAGGGAACAATCAATAATATTGCAAAGTCTGGACCTACAACAGCCCTTACTGGGCCAGTTGTCAGGGGAGACGGGGCCACCGTTATTAAGCATATGAAGGCACTAAAAGATCTAGACTGGCGAAATCAGGAGGCTTATCGCCATTTGGGACTTTATACGGTGGGTGTGGCCATTGAAAGTGGTCGCCTTTCACCCAAGGAGGGCACCGCCCTTAACAATATTTTTATGGAGGTAGAACAACATGAACAAAAGGGTAACCACTGCAGACTTCCGGCGTATGAAACAGGAGGGCAAATCCATAGCCATGTTAACGGCCTACGATTATTCAATGGCTACACTGGTTGACGCTTCCGGGATTGATGCTATCCTAGTGGGGGATTCCCTCGGCAATGTGGTTTTGGGGTACGATTCTACTGTGCCTGTTAACATGGATGATATGATCCATCACCTCAGAGCTGTCACTAGAGGGGTTAAAAGAGCTATGGTTGTCGGCGACATGCCCTTTTTGTCTTATCATATTTCCCGGGAAGAAAGTGTACGTAATGCAGGACGTCTAATGCAAGAGGGATTAGCCCATGCTGTAAAGTTAGAAGGTGGCTGCGAAGTGGCCGATACCGTAAAGGCTATCACAGATGCAGGTATCCCAGTAATGGGGCATTTAGGTCTAACGCCTCAGTCAGTTCACCAATTGGGCGGCTTTAAAGTACAGGGGAAGGACAGCGAAGCAGCCAAACGATTATTGGAAGATGCCAAACGACTTGAGCAGGCGGGTGTTTTTGCCATTGTACTGGAGTGCATCCCTCAGCAGTTGGCCAAAGTTATTACAGAATCTATCTCAGTGCCCACCATTGGCATTGGAGCGGGTGTAGACTGTGACGGTCAAGTTTTGGTAATTAATGATCTGCTTGGGATGTTTTCAAATTTTACACCTAAATTTGTCAAACAATATGCCAAGTTAAAGGAACAAATTGTAGAGGCCTGTACTAGCTATGTAGAGGAGGTGAAAACCAAAGCTTTCCCAGGTCCCGAGCATGTCTTTAACATGAATGAAGATCAATTAAAAAAACTTTACTAATATTTTCTTAATATTATCTAAGGTGTGGTGTTCTTCAAATATTTGAAATTACACCACACCATTAAAAGAATTTATATAGGGTAGGTGTCCAATGAGACTCTGCAAAACCATTGAAGAGATTCGTTTGTTACTAAACACAGTCCGGAATAAAGGTAAATATATTGGTCTAGTGCCAACCATGGGGTTTTTACATCAGGGGCATCTGTCCCTGGTTCACGAAGCTAAACGACACTGTGACGTAGTGGTTATGAGTATTTTTGTAAATCCCACCCAGTTTGGGCCTAACGAAGATTATGATGCCTATCCCAGGGACCTGCAACGGGATACAAGTTTGGCAGCAGAAGCTGGAGTTGATATTATCTTTGCTCCCCCTGCAGAGGAGATGTATCCTCAGGAATTTAGTAGTTATGTGGATGTAACTGGAGTCAGCGAGTCCCTGTGTGGTGGCTCACGGCCGGGTCATTTTAGGGGAGTAGCCACGGTGGTAACTAAACTATTCAATATTATACAGCCCCAAGCTGCATTCTTTGGCCAAAAGGATTTCCAGCAAGTGTTGGTTATTAAGCGTATGGTCGCAGACTTAAACATGCACGTGAAAATTGTTGACGTTCCAATCATGCGGGAGATTGACGGGTTAGCCTTAAGTTCCCGAAATATCTACCTATCTCCAGAGGAAAGACAGGCTGCTTTGGTGCTATACCGCAGTCTAATGCTAGCCCAAGAATTGATAGTCAATGGCGAGCGCGAAATCCGTCGGATAAAGGAAGCGGTCATCAAGGCTATTGGTGCGGAACCTAGGGCTAACATTGATTACGTGGAAATACTTTCAATCCCTAATCTTACCCCAATTGATCAGCTAAAAGGAAAAGCCCTGTTGGCTCTGGCTGTACGTTTTGGAAAAACAAGATTGATTGATAATACTGTTTTGGAGGCTTAGAAAATTGTTGTTATTTATGTTTAAATCCAAAATACACCGTGCCACAGTAACCGAAGCTAATTTAAACTATATGGGAAGCATTACTATAGATAAGGAACTAATGGATGCAGCAGGGATTTTGCCCAACGAGAAGGTTCAGGTGGTAAATAATAATAATGGAGCACGCCTAGAAACCTATGTAATTGAGGGTGAACCAGGGTCCGGTGTTATCTGCTTGAACGGAGCAGCAGCTCGACATGTCCAAATTGGAGATACCGTGATTATTATTGCTTATGGCATGTTGAATGAACAGGAAGCTCGATATTTTACACCTAAGGTCGTCATGGTGGATGAAAGTAACCGCATTAACGAGGTTATTAACCAGGAAATTCACGGGGTATCTAGATAATCTAAGCATTAAATTAAAGGAAACATGTTATCAACGAACGAATGCTAGAAGGGTTATTTTTTACAAGAACTCCTTGTATATAACAGAAAGAAAGGTGGGAAGAACCTTGATTCTAGCAGTGGACATAGGAAATACCAATATTGTTTTTGGAGTCTTGGATGATAAATCCTTGTATGCCAACTGGCGACTGGCCACTGACCGTAACCGGACAGCCGATGAATATGGCGTTTTGTTAACGGAACTCTTTTGTTTATCTAATATTAATATGAAAGAAGTGAAGGGGATTATCATCTCTTCAGTGGTTCCTCCCCTCAATCCCATACTGGAATTCATGTCTGAAAAATATTTTAATATCTCACCCATACAGGTGGGTCCTGGTATTCGTAGTGGTTTGCATATTAAAATGGACAACCCCCGGGAAGTAGGAGCTGACCGTATTGTTAACGCAGTGGCAGCCTATTCCCTATATGGTGGTCCGTTGATTATTGTGGATTTTGGTACAGCCACCACTTTCTGCTGTGTAACTGCCAAGGGGGAATACCTGGGGGGAGCCATAGCTCCGGGAATTGGAATTTCTACCGAAGCATTATACACAAAAGCATCAAAACTGCCACGTGTGGAATTATCCAAGCCTAGCTCTATCATTGGTAAAAACACCATAACTGCCATGCAAGCTGGCATTATTTATGGCTTTGCAGGTCAAGTTGAATTCATTGTAAGACGTATGAAAAAGGAAATGAGCACCGAGACTCAAGTCATTGCCACCGGAGGACTAGCGGAGGTTATGAGTCAAGAAACCTCGGTCATTGACAAAGTAAATCCAATTTTAACACTACAGGGACTGAAAATCATATACGATCGTAATCAACCGCATATTGGAACAGGGTACCATCTTATTGCGGATCGGTCTCGTTAGACGGATAGTTCATTAAAGCTGAACCCAGGAGCACTCCTGGGTTCAGCTTTAATGTTTCTTATTTCTTTTGGCAAAACTAGCAAGATCCCTTTCCTTTTGACAATAGGTCCATTCTTGGGGTGATATTAAATTAATTCTTTTCGGCTGTGGCTGCAATTCCTTTGCTATTTCCATATCTTTCTTCGGGGGTGCATAATCAAAGAAATATCCCATTACAAACACCTGCCTATCCCTTTTTGTATTGGAAGCAGGAAAAGGCTAGCCAAACAACTTTAATGAAGGTCCTGATATTCATCCTTTATTTCATTTCTAAAAGAACGAATACTTTCTTCACGCCTTTTGTTCTTTTCCATAATTGCTTGCCTTTGATCTCTACTTAATGAATTGTTTTGCAGAGTTTCATGGGCTTCCTCTAAATTTTCAATGGTATCTTGAACCATCTCCTGGAGCTTCTCAACATTGTCATTTCTATTATCGGGTTTAGCCAATCCTATTCCTCCTTTTACTTGGTTTCTATCTTATTGTAAACAAATAATAAATAAATATTCTTTGATCAAAAGTTTTGAAATAAAGCACCTTAAACACAGGGAATAAAAGGTTATTTTCATTTTTAAAATAAAATCAAAATAATTGTTGACGCAAGATATTACTTTTGATATACTTACAAGTGCGTTAGGGAAAGCGAATTAAATAACTCGGGGGGGTATAGCTCAATTGGTAGAGTAGCGGTCTCCAAAACCGTTGGTTCTGGGTTCAAGTCCTAGTGCCCCCGCCATTGAAACCCCAGCGATTTAGTTCTCTGGGGTTTGTAAATTTCCAGTACAAGCTCAAAAAATCTAACTGCGGAATAAACATAGGAAGATAAGCAAAAATTTCCACAGCAAAAGGTAATGTGCCAGGTATTTCAAGGACTGTGATCTTTGTGCTATTAATATTTTAATGTCTAAGCAAAAAATATGCCCTGTATTGTGCAGCACAGGGTATTTAAATGTATGAGGGCTCTGTAACTTTTCCCTTTGGTGGAGTTGGTTACAAAGCGCTCTTTTTATTTTTACCTTTACTATCTATACTATTTTTCCCAAATTACCGATTGATCCCAGGGGGGATCATTTTTATTATGATAGAGTACACAAATACGTTACGAGAAAAATAAAGGAAATTGCAACTACAAAGTAAATTATCATATTTAAGAGTGTGATTGCATGTTGGGTTCTTTACGTTAAACCTGTTACTAAGGACATGGGTTTTACCAGAAGCACATTTGGCATATGTAACACCATCTTTTCGGGAGTAACCGTGTTCCTATCACCTTATTTGGGCAAATGGCTGGCCAAAAAGAATACTCGGCTAATTCATACTATCTGTGTTGTTGGTCTGGCGACCTCCTACGCTAGCTTTGCTTTAGCACAAAATATTACCCATTTTTATATAAGTGCTATCTTTATGGGTGCATTTTCCTGCGGTGCAGTAGCTTTGCCGGTTTCTATTGTCATTACCAACTGGTTTGCTAAGAAAAGAGGTTTGGCTATTAGTATTGCCCTTGCAGGCAGCGGTTTCGGTGGTGCTATTATCAGTCCCACAATGGCAGATATAATCCAAAATTATGGTTGGAGAACGTCTTACCTTGTATTTGCTGCTGCTATGCTAATAATCTGTTTGCCCATGATGTTCTTAATAAAAAAATCCCCTGAAACTATGGGTCTTAAGGCCTACGGAGCGGACGAGGTTGCCGAGACTGCCCAAAAGACGGCAGTCCCCAAATTTGAGCTTAACATGACCCTTGGGGAAGTAAAAAAAACCATGGTTTCTTCTGGATCTATTTATTTGGCATGTTTTGCCTTTGCTTTGTAGGTTTTGGGTCCCTAAGCCAGCTTGCAGCTTTCAAAGAAACCTTACTATAGGCTAAAATAAAAAACCGGCTAACGCCGGTTTTTTATTTGGGTAATATGATACTTTCTCCAGCATGTTTTTCAACAGCCCTTGTTCCCACTGTGGATGCAACCATCGTCCCCGGTCCACCCACACAACCGCCTTCGCAGGCCATACATTCAATAAAAGTAAAATTAGAGTCTGATTTTTTTGCAGAGGTTTTTAATGTTGTTAGACATTGTCCTAAACCTTGCACCCGCAGAACATTCAGTTCCATTTCTCCCAGATGCTTGCGAACCGCCGTACTTACACCACCGGCTCTGGCAAATAATCTGCCATTAGGAGACGCATCCTTTAATTCCACAGGCTCGAGGGAAGAGATTTCTAATTCAGATGCCGAGAATATTGCCGCTAATTCTTCAAAGGTTAACACCATATCAATCTCATCACCATGGGTTGCTTCCTCTTTTTTTGCTATACAAGGACCTATAAAGACAGTTATTACTCTATTATCGTATCTTTCTTTAATCAGTTTGCCAGTTACACGCATGGGAGATAGGGTAGTGGAGATACAATCCTTCAATTCTGGTAATTTTAGTGACACAGCCTTTACAACAGCCGGGCAGCATGAGTTTAACATAATTTTTTTATCTTCTGCATGAAGTTTAATCTCTCCAGCTTCTTCTTGGGCAACCATATCTGCCCCTAAAGCAGCTTCAATGACTTCATCAAAACCTAATTTCAAAAGTGCAGCTTTGATTTGGTCGGGACTAACCTTTAGACCAAATTGACCTGCTATGGCAGGCGCTATCACGGCCACATGCGGTTGCTCACTTACCCTAAGAGAACATATAACATCGATCATTTGGGAATGATCTGTGATGGCACCAAAGGGGCACACGGTGACGCATAAACCACAGGATGCACACAACTCGTGGTCAATCACTGCCTTGCGGGAATCATCAACTTTTATGGCCTTTAGGGCACAGGCCCTTTCACAGGGACGGGTAACCTCAATGATAGCGTTATAAGGACAGGCATTAGCACATTTCCCACATTCCACACAGGAATTTTGATCAATAAAGGCGCGATTTTGAATTACTGATATGGCTTTCTTAGGGCAACTGTTTCTGCATGGATGTGCCACACAGTTTTGACAAGCATCTGTTACTACATATTTATTTAGCGAACATCCATTACAGGCTTCTGATATAACCGTCACTCGATGTTCAGGTTGAATCAAGCCCACAGCAATCTTAATCCGTTCTTCCACAATTGCTCTTTCTTTATGGATGCAACAACGATAACGAGCCGGTCCGTCCGGTATGATTTCTTTTACAACTTGAGATATATCCATTTCCATAGGTACATCTAGAGGGTGGTTTAAAGCCCAGTGCGCTACTCTGGTAAAGATATCTCTACGGAGTCTAGTCACTTCCGATACCGGATTCATATAATCTCCTCCTGTTTGATTCTGCTTGTGCAAATTATCTCATGTGGATTAATTGGGTGTCAATTTTATCGATATATGTTCTAATTTAAAAAACTATCTGTTGATTTAGAAAAAAAGATAAGTGTATATTTATTCGTTAAACGTATAATTTTTAAACTATTCTTAATTGGCTGCAATCTAATGAAATTTGTACTAAAACCCTTGGATTCTATGTTTATATTATAAGAACATGGTTATTTTTAAACATTAACACCTTATATCACTAGTGTTGCATAAAAAAATTTTTGTTTTGTCAAGTATAATGGAATATTTTGTCTACGAATAAATAAAAAATCTCCTTATAATTGAGATATAATAGGTAGTCCTGTCCATAATCTCAAAAATAAGGAGAACACGCATGGACAAGGATACCAGTAAATCCACATATAATCAACTATTTCAAGCAATTTATAATGAAAAATTTTTAAGCAATGTCAAAGAATCAGAAGTTGATGCTTACACGAAGAAGTTAACCGTTGTCAAACTAATTCAAATGATTTCCTATGCACAGTTAGAGCAACTTAAAGGTCTACGCCATATCAGTAACAGCTTGAACAATGATAATTTTAGATCAGCAGTAGGTTTAGATTCAATTAGTGCTTCACAGTTATCCCGTAAATTAAGAGAGTTATCTCCTGAATTAATTCAGTCTCTGTTTTCTGATATAGTCCATCAGTTTGGAACCCAAATCGGTTTTAAATCCATAAGGCATGAATTAGGTCGTATTTATCTGATAGACTCTTCAACCATAAGCCTTTGTCTTTCCCGATATAGATGGGCAGAGTTCAGAAAAACCAAAAGCGGAGTTAAATTACACCTCCGTATCCAACTGTTTGAACAAGGGGTTCTACCAGACAAAGCAATAATTAAACCGGCCAAACCTGCTGACAAAACACAAATGGATGCCTTGGTTGTAGAAGAAGATGCCCTAAACGTTTTTGACCGTGGCTACCTGGATTACAAGAAATTCGACAAATATTGTAATAACGGTACCAGATTTGTTAGTCGTCTAAAGAGTAATGCAATAGTTGAAACATTAGAGGAATTTCCAACAAACCCAGATAGCTTAATCAAAAAAGACCAAAAGGTAATCTTAGGCAAAGACGGCATAACCAAGATGCAATACCCCTTGCGGCTAATAGAAACAGAGGATACCGAAGGTAAGCCTGTAATTATCATTACCAATGACTATGAGTTAAGTGCCGAGGAAATAAGCTATATATATCGCTACCGCTGGCAAATCGAATTATTCTTTAAGTGGATCAAACAACATCTCTGTGTAAAACACTTCTATGGTCTAAGCCAGCAGGCTGTGGAAAACCAATTACTGATAGCGCTGATTACCTACTGTTTAATGATATTGCTTAAAATGAAAACCGGTTACGAGGGTCCGTTACTAAAAATTAAGATGTTGCTTAGCACATGCCTTTACATAGAATTCTCTGAGTTTGTACGAAAACTCCAGCTCAAGTCAGGCCAAAGTTCAAGAGGACGACGGTGTATAGACCATGAAAAAGTCTACAACATTACGTTAGTACAGGTACTACAAGGTGAGGCAGAACACCTGGATGATCTAACTTACGACCCGATAATAGCTTAGGAATTACATGATCTGAAAAATGTGGATAAAGGACTACCTCTTAAGTGGTTGTTCCTTTAGCACAAAGAGAAATAAGGTAATTGGTGTATACAACCAAATTATTACAAAATAATACAATGCAATTTTCCATTTATTGACTTTTGATTTATACATTAGTTTTTATGCAACGCTAGTGACCTTATATATATTAATATGGAATTGCTTAAAAAGGTAGATTAGATTGTGAGTTTTTAACCGTGAATAATATAAATCCACAATTGAAAATATTATAACTTTTTAAAACATCCAAATTACGGCAAGGATTTTATCAGAAACCTGAGAATATAATAAAATTGTATTATGACCTGATGGATTTTATTTACTAGGAGGTGGAGGGAATTGGCATTGCGTATAGGAGTTTTATGCGGTGGACGTTCCGCAGAAAGAGAGGTTTCCTTAAGGAGTGGTGAAGCAGTTTATCAAGCTTTAATGGCAGCAGGCTACAATGATGTAGTAAAAATAGATGTAGGTTATGATTTAGTAGAGCAGTTAAAGGGAAATGAGATTCAAGTTGCATTTTTAGCTCTCCATGGAAAATATGGTGAAGATGGCACCATTCAAGGCCTGCTGGAAATGCTGGACATTCCATATACTGGGAGTGGGGTACTTGCCAGTGCTTTAGCTATCAACAAAATAGCTACAAAAAAAATATTTAAGATGGAAGGAATACCAACGCCTGCCTTTTCGGTGATAACAAAAAAAGAAGTGGAGGATAAAAGCTTACAAGAAGCTGCCCTTCGAGCAATAAAAGAGGTGGGTGTGCCAGCAGTGGTTAAAGCGAATACCCAAGGCTCCACCATCGGTATTACATTTGTTCATGTGAAAGAAAAAATGGCTGAGGCCATTGAATCTGCCTTAAAGTATGACCAAGATGTACTGGTGGAACAGTTTGTTGCAGGGACTGAAGTTACAGCCTCGGTTCTAGGCAATAATAGCCCTGAAGCTTTACCTTTGATCGAAATCACCTCTGTAACTGGAGTCTATGATTATCAATCCAAATACACACCTGGCATGAGTGATCATATCATACCACCACGGTTACCCCAAGATATTCAGGAAAAAATAAAGGAACTGGCCATTAAAAGTTTTTTATCCCTTGGGTGTAGGGGACTTGGCCGCATAGACTTTATTATAAGAGATAATCAACCCTACGCTCTTGAGGTTAATACCTTACCGGGCATGACCGCAACCAGTTTGTTCCCTGATGCTGCAAATTATGCAGGAATAAGTTTCCCAGAATTAACAGATCGTCTGATTAAACTGGCTTTGGAACAATAACCTTGAAGTTTTGCTTCAAAGAGTCTTTAAGAAAAAAAGGCGGGATTTTCCCGTCTTTTTTTGGCATATAGGCAAACAGGTTCTAAGGTTCTCCTCAAATGGGTGGACTTACTTTATCCGAGGTTTACCAGACCCATATATTGGTGAAAATAAATTATATTAACAAAAAAACATATCCTTTATATTTAGGTTGTGATATTTATTGCTTTATGAAAAAGCAAGCAGGATTTTTTTACCCTGTAAAGAATTGTCTTACTAATCTGCCCATTTCGGGCGTACTTTACGGGGGGTGGCAGCTATGGAGAACAAAGAGAAAGAGTTGCGGTGTATCATATGCGGCAGGGTAATTGTTATGGAAAAGAGTAGCGATCCCTGGGAGGAAGAGGATGATTTTATTCCCAAGCCTAAAAAATCAATATCCTTTTGCCAACTTTGCGAAGCAAAACTCAGAAAAGAATCGGACGATCAAATGAAAGGGACAAAACCCATGTAAATCAGTAATTTTAAGCCGGAGGTGTTGTCGTGAGAGGGAAGTCTCGGTTTTCCCTCGGCCTAGTCATTTTAGCAGGAGCTTTATTGTTTTCCCTGATAGGCTGGGGTGCTGGACTCTATATCGAGTGGTTGTGGTTTAAGACCCTTAATTATCAACAGGTTTTTTTAACAAGGCTCACATCGGAAATAGGACTGAGGGTTCTGGTAGGAATTATTATGTTCCTACTCTTGCTGATCAACTTGATGTTGACTCGCAAATCAGTCTTGAAAGCAGTTGAATCTGCCAAGGCATTTCGACCTTTTCAACGGGATGACGACAATGTAATTACAATTAATCCAAACCCTCAAATAGACTGGAGAGAACAAATAACACCAGGCCGATTAACCTTGGCTTTTACCTTGCTTAGTATGGCTCTGGGTTTCTTATATAGTTCATCTGTTGCCGGTGATTGGGTAACTATCCTACAGTATTTTAATCAATCTTCTTTTAACATAACTGACCCAATTTTTAATAAAAATTTAGGTTTCTATTTCTTTAGTTTACCGTTTTGGCATATTGTCTATCGAATATTGGCCTCTGCAATATTCCTCAACATTGTTTTAGTGGCATTGGTTTATCTTGTAACCGATACAGCCCGTGGAGGACTGGCAAAAATATTCCGTTTCCCCTCGGCCAGATACCATCTTTCTGTTTTGGCAGCTTTATTTTTTGTCATAAAATCCTGGGGTTATCGTTTAGATCAATATGATCTGCTCTATTCGTCCACGGGTGTTGTACACGGGGCCGGTTATACAGATATTCACGCCACCTTGTTAGCTTATAAAGCTTTGATGATTCTCAGTTTGGTCACCGCAATCATCATTATTGCTAACATTTTCTTGAATCGTTTTCGTTTAACAGCCTATGCCATCGGTGGCTTACTGGTAACTTCCATCCTTCTCGGTTCAGTCTACCCGGCAATAATTCAAAAATTTGTGGTATTACCTAACGAATTTAACCGTGAGATACCCTATATTGCCAATAATATCAAATTTTCCCAGCAGGCCTATAATCTTGACAAAATAGAACAAAAGGACTTTCCTGCAGGGAGAACCCTGCAAGCCAAGGACATTCAGGAAAATAAAAATACAATCGATAATATTAGGCTATGGGATTGGCAACCACTTCGTCAAACCTATAGTCAACTTCAAGAAATGCGTCTTTATTATGAATTCAAGAATATTGATATAGACCGTTATGCAATAGACGAAGAGTATCGACAGATTATGATAGCTGTCCGAGAGATGAACCAGGACCAGTTGCCGCAACAGGCTAAAACTTGGATCAATCAAAGGTTAAAGTATACCCATGGCTACGGAATTGCCATGAGTCCGGTAAATGAGGTCTCAGGAGAAGGTTTACCACACTTCTTTCTCAAAGATATTCCACCTGTTGCCTCAACCAATATTAAAATTAATAGGCCGGAAATTTACTATGGTGAATCCGATGACGGCTATGTCATCGTAAATACAAAAACTGATGAATTTGACTATCCCAAGGGAGACGGCAATTCTTACAGTAAATATGAAGGTGACAGCGGCGTTAAAGTAAATTCTTTTTTTCGCAAATTACTGTTTGCCTTTACATTTGCTGACTATAAATTGTTATTTACAGGTGATATAACAAATGAGAGTCAAGTCCTCTTTTATCGGAATATCAAAGAAAGAATACCAAAAATCGCACCTTTCTTAAGTTACGATGCGGATCCCTATCCTGTTATCAATAATCAGGGTGAAATTTATTGGATGTGGGATGCCTATACCATTAGTAATATGTACCCCTATTCAGAACCCTTTGACGACAGGGGTAACAACTATATACGAAATTCCGTAAAAGTTACCATGAATGCTTACAACGGGTCAGTTAATTTTTATATCTCGGATGCAGAGGATCCGATCATTAAAACCTATGCCAAGATATTCCCGGGCATGTTCAGACCATTATCCGAAATGCCGGAGGACCTTAAAAAACACATACGCTATCCAGAAGATATGTTCCTTGTTCAGTCCCGGATGTATTCCCTGTATCATATGACAGACCCCCAGGTATTTTATAACAGGGAGGACAAGTGGACATTACCTACGGAGAAAGTAGGAGAAGAAGAAAAGGCCATGGACCCCTATTACACCATCACAGTGTTACCAGGGGAGAAAAATCCAGAATATCTCTTGATCATGCCCTTTAACCCTCAGAACAAGAAAAATATGATTGCATGGCTGGGAGCACGCTCGGACGGAGAAAACTATGGCAAAATGGTTGTCTATGAGTTTCCTAAACAGGAACTGGTATACGGACCCATGCAAATAGAAGCCAGAATTGATCAAGATACAACTATATCCCAACAGCTATCCCTTTGGGATCAACGGGGTTCTTCGGTTATTCGAGGGAATTTGTTGGTTATCCCTGTAGAAGATTCACTGCTATATGTGGAACCTCTGTATCTACAATCCGAGCAAAGTAAAATGCCAGAATTACGTAGGGTCATTGTAGCTTCCGGAGATAAAATTGTTATGGAGCCAACCTTAGAATTGGCTTTACAGAAGATTTACGGTGAAGGTGCTGTCTTGAAAGACCGTCCCCAGCAGGGTGTGCCGCCTGCCACAGATCAACCCGCTGGACAACAACCAGCACCCGAAAAGACTGTAAAGGAACTGGCAGCGGAAGCAAACCGGCTTTATGACGATGCCCAGGCTAAACTTAAGGCAGGGGATTGGGCTGGTTATGGCCAATCCTTAAACCAACTGAAAGACATTTTAACTAAATTGCAGAATCAATCATTTTCTCAATAATTAAAAGGGCTGCGAAATGCAGTCCTTTGATTATCTTCATTGTATTTTAACTTTGTGCATTTTGTGACAACCATGGTAAAATAAGTTAAAAACGCGAGGTGATACGATGATTAAACGTGTAGCTGTACTTACCGGAGGGGGTGATGCCCCGGGCCTTAACGCAGTTATCCGAGCCATCGTCAAAACTGCCATTCGGGAATATGGTGTAGAAGTTATTGGTTTTCGCGACGGGTTTAAAGGAGTTATGGAAAAACTTGTGACTCCACTCTCAGAGCGGGAGGTGTCTGGTATATTACCCCGAGGTGGCACCATTCTTGGTACCACGAACCGCGATAACCCCTTTCATTTCCAAGTTGGCGAAGGAGTATATGAAGATCGATCCGACCAATGCATCGATATTATTAATCAGTATGCAGATGCATTAATTATCATAGGTGGAGATGGATCTCTGTCCATTGGCTTTGAGCTAGCCCAAAAGGGATTAAATATTGTGGGATGTCCTAAGACCATTGATAATGATTTAGCAGTGGGAGAAGCCAAGACCTTTGGATTTGACACCGCCTATGCCTTTGCCACAGAAGCCCTGGACAGATTACACTCCACAGCAGAATCCCACCACCGTATTATTGTATTGGAAGTCATGGGCCGCTATGCAGGCCATATAGCACTGCATTCGGGTATTGCAGGGGGAGCTGATATCATCCTGCTTCCAGAAATCCCCTTTAGCTACGACAATATTATAAAGAAATTAGAAGAGCGACAGAATCAGAATAAGCGGTTTAGTCTAGTGGTGGTGGCAGAAGGGGCTAAAACTCGGGAAGGGGAACTGGTGGTACAAAATTATGTATCCCAAAGTCCAGATCCCATTCGTCTGGGGGGCATTGGAGAAGTTGTGGCTAAGGAGTTGGAGAGGCTAACCGGCATTGAATGTCGTGTTACAGTACTGGGACATTTGCAGAGGGGAGGCAGTCCAACCCCCCATGATCGCATTCTTGCCACCCGATATGGCGTTGCTGCCATGGACCTTGTTGCTCAGGGCAAATTTGGTTCAGTGGTAGCGCTGGCCGGTGATAGTCTAAAACCTATCCCCTTAGCTGAAGTTGCCAAGGGCATAAGAAAGGTTAATACCGCAGGTGATTTACTGAAGTGTGCCAAAAAAATTGGTATATCCTTTGGTGATTAGATATTTTTTAGGGGTGATAACGAATATGATCAAAAATTATATTGAACTAGCCGTAGAAGATATGTTGGATGATGTATTTATTAAATATGCAGCAAAAAACCCCGGCACTTGCACTTGCCCAAGATGCCGTTTAGATGTTATGGCAATTGCCCTTAACAATCTGCCAACGCGCTATGTGGTAACCGACGAGGGGGGAATCTATACTAAGGTGGCTATGGAACAAGTGGGGGGACGGGCCCAGGTTGTTGCAGCAATTCTAAATGGTATTCAGATTGTCCAAAAGAATCCAAGACATTAACACATAGGATATGTCTAGAAAAACACTTCAATTGTTAATACTCTTAGTAGCATTATCATGTTAGGAGTGTTTTCCATGAGAATCGGTATATTTACTGACAGCTACAAACCCTATATTAGCGGAGTTGTACGATCCATAGAGCTTTTTACATCAGAATTTGAACAGATGGGACACGAGGTAATTATTTTTTCCCCCAACTATCCGGGGGTAGAAAAAGAAAAGAATGTCTATCGATTTCCCTCGGTGCCGTCTCTGGCCCATGATGATTTTTACCTTGCCCTGCCTTTTTCATGGGGCTTAAAAAACTTCATTAAAGAGAAACCCCTTGACATTGTACATGTTCATTCACCCTTTATTCTGGGTCGGCTAGGTGCCAGGTTAGCAAAAAGAATGGGTATTCCATTAGTTTTTACCTATCATACGTTATATGACCAATATACCCATTACGTACCCTTGGGTAAAGATTTTAGCAAACAAATTACCCGTAAAATGTGTGTGAATTTTTGCAACCGTTGCCATTTAGTAATCACACCAACTGAAATAATATCTCATCATATCAAAAACATGGGGGTAACATCTCCGGTTAACTGGTTACCCACCGGGATTGATCTATCTGAATTTTCCAACTCAGATAGGCACTGGCTTAAAAATACTTATAAAATAAACCCCCATGATATTGTAATGCTCTTTGTGGGTCGGGCCGGCAAGGAAAAGAATATCCCCTTTATAATTAAAAGTTTTTCACTGGTTCATAAACAACATCCCCACACTAAATTATTCCTAGTAGGAGAGGGTCCTGAATTAGATAACTTGAAAAACCTCGTCAAAAGCCTTCAGCTAGAGGATAGTGTAATATGGACCGGCAAACTACAACGTGAGGAATTAATAAAAGCCTACTGTGGGGCGGATCTGTTTGTATTTGGTTCCTTAACAGAAACCCAGGGATTGGTCATCGCAGAAGCAAAGGCAGCCGGTTTACCAGTAATTGCGGTAGATGCCTTCGGTGTATCCAATATGGTCTCTCATGAAGAAGATGGGTTTTTAGTACAACCAGATATCCAAATGTTTTACCAAAAAATAACACAGCTAATAAACAATCCAGATTTAAGGAGAAAGATGAGTACAAATGCTCTCCGTAATGTACAAAAAATATCTTCCCATCAATGTGCCAAAAAGCTAGAAAACTACTATAATGAGCTTAAAATTAAAGCCATGGTTGAAAAACAAAGGAAAGAAGCTTTGCTATAAACAGCAATTGAGGAAGCCCTACTGGGGATCTTGATTGCTGCTAGATAAAATATCTTGTTTAATTTTTTTTAAGGTCTCAATGACTTCGTCCACTTGATCACCGTACATTTCAAAACTTATACTTTGTCGGTTTCTGTTATCCATGTTATCCTTTGTGGTAAGTTTGACCATTACAGTTTCCAGGGAATCATACCGATCAGTAGCAGGTTTTACTACTTTTTGAGCAATGAATTGATCCAATACATTTCCAATGGACGTGCTATAAAAAGCATAGGCATTATGAAGCCTGTTGTTTAAGATAAATTTCTTTACAGTGCTAATTTTCTTTTGCAATGTGCCATGAACTGCTTTTCCGGCATCTTGGGCTTGGTTTAGCATCGTAAGTTCTTGATTCTCCAGCAACTTTAACGTAATGTCGATCACTTCATCTGTTATGGACTGAACCCTTTCCACAGAGTATTGGGCAAAGGCCCTTTGCACTTCTGGTGTAGTAGCGAAGGTTATGGCACAATCTGTATAATTGAAGGAGATGGTAGCCAGCCCTCTTTTTAACAATTCACCAATAATTTCTGTAATATTAACAAATAAATCTGTATTTTTGTTAACCATTTCCTGCTCCAGATTGACTACTTTTGTTTGTTCTATCATAAAGAAGAACTCCTCCTTGCTAAGATAATTACTGACTTATTATTCCCTTTAAAACAATATAAATAAGAGTTGTCACAAACTTATAAAGGATTTAAAATGTTTTTATGGAAGTATTGTTAGAGCTATGACAATGAGAGGGGATGTAGTATGACATTACCAATTCTAAAAGCACTGATTGATTGGGACTATAATTTTGAAAATGAATTTAAACATCGGGACAAAGGATATACCTTTGTTATAGATGCCTGGGAATCTCCTAAACTATCCCTATATAAATTTACTCCCTTTGGTATTAAATGTGATCATTTGGAGACACAACCTCCTCAGGAGATGTTGGTGGCAGCTATCCAAGGACAAGAAGTATCAAAGGAAAAGGTATATCGTATTAATCAGGAAATCAAATCTTGGATTGAGAAAAATATCTTAAAAGATTAATTTCTCATCCTGTTATTTTGCCAAGGTAGTATGCCAAGGTAGTAAGGGACAACTTTTAAATCATATCTTATCATAATACAAGCCCAGCCATAGTTAGAGTTAGGGAGGTGTATATTCCTTGATCAGAGCTCTTTGTAGTTTTTTAAAAGTTTTTTCGGTTAGCCCTATTATAGAACTTATCATCTTTTCAGCTTTGGTAGGCTTGGTATTCCTATTTCAAATTGCCCTTTAATATTTTGTTTTGTATTAACCGACTTATGTCGGTTTTTTTATTTTTACGTTCAATTAAAGCCCCCGCTGGAATATATATTAAATATCTTGATTAGAAAATCTGTTATTTTTGGGGGGAGAAACACTTTGGAGCAGGAATCATTGAATAAAGAGCAAAGGACAAAAAAGCATAAATATTTTCTCGTTTCTGCAGTTGCATTTCTAGTCCTACTTTGTTCCTTATCCATTTGGACAGTGCTGAAATACAATCGGGTATCAAACCAGTATGGCCTGGATTCTTTTCAATATAAAAAAAGTCAGAGAAGCGTTATTTACTCGGCCGACGGGGTTGTGCTGACTTATCTTTATCACCAAAATAGAGACTATGTATCAATAGACCAGATTTCACAGCCAATGCAACAGGCCATTATTGCCATAGAAGACCACCGATTCCATGAGCATTTTGGGATTGATGTCATCGGTACCACAAGGGCACTCTACATAGATTTAATTTCTGGAGAGGCCCTTGAAGGCGGCAGCACCATTACCCAGCAATTAGTTCGAAATTTATTCTTATCATCAGAAAAAACACTCTCAAGAAAGATAACTGAAATGTTTCTTGCCATTAAAATGGAGGATCGATTTACCAAGGAAGAAATTTTGGAAATGTACTTAAATGAAATTTATTTTGGCAACGGATGCTATGGCATAGAAACAGCAGCATTAAAATATTTTGGCAAACATGCCAGCGAACTAAGTTTGCTGGAAGCCACAATGCTGGCAGGTATCCCCCAAGCACCTAGTAAATTAGATCCTATATATCATGCCCCAGAGAACCGGGCCCGCCAAAAGGATACACTGAAGAGAATGGTAGAATTATCATACATCACCAAGGAAGAGGCACATAACATACTCCAAAAAGAGATTTCCATTAAAAAACCAGATCGAAATGAAACCAGCACAGATTATAAATTCCCCTATTTTACCACCGAGGTTATCCGACAACTTGTTGATCGATATGGCAAGGAAAAAGTGTACAACGGTGGATTAAAGATTGTTACAACCCTAGACTCCCGTGCCGCTGCCATAGCAGAAGAACTGGCTCGAAAAAAAATAAAACAATTTAAAGAATCAGGGATTTCCGCCTATAATATTTCTATTGTCTCAATTAACAACCAAGACGGGGCCGTAATTTCCTTGGTGGGTGGCAGTGATTTTAATCGTGACCAGAATAATTTAGCGATCATCCCCAGACAGCCTGGTTCAGCCATCAAACCCCTTCATTACGCAGGGGCCCTTGACAAAGGTATCATAAACGAAAATGCCCTTCTAAATGCCAGTTCAAGAAGTTTTGGTAAATATTATGTCTCTTCCAATGTAAAGGCCAACGTTTCAGTTTGTGTGGCACTGAAAAATTCTATGAACGTGCCGTCAGTTGAAGTGGTAAATGCCCTTGGCATTCAAAAAACCATAGAAAACTTAAAAAGGTTTGGTATCACTACCATCAGCCAAAATGACTACAATCTGGCCATTGCCCTGGGAGGTATGTATAACGGCATTAAGCCCCTGGAGCTAGCCGCTGCCTATACAACATTCGCCCATGCAGGCATTTACAATAAACCATACATGATAAAAACTGTGGAAGAAGAGAATGGAAGTATTCTTTATCGTCACCAACCAGAAAACAAACAAATTATTTCTCCTCGAACAGCCCAGTTAATAACCCAAATGCTTGTGGAGGTGGTTCGGGGCGGCACCGGAACCAGAGCGAATATATCTGGTAACGAGGCAGGAAAAACAGGCACTACCAATGATAGCCGTTGTTTATGGTTTGTGGGATTTAATCAAGATGTATCCACTGCAGTTTGGATTGGTAATAGTAACAATCAGCCGGTTTATGGCTTCCATGGCGGAGACCTGGCGGCACCTATATGGCGAGAATACACCGCCACATTAATCCAAAAACAAATTATTCATAAATCAGTTCGAATCTATCAGACAGTATTACCCATTAAACAAGTCTATGTTGAGCAGAATATTGAGAAAGATGAGCCGATGGAGGGCGAAAAGGGTAATAAAGCAGAAGATAACCAAACAAATGCGGGCAATGATACCCAAACCGATGAAAATAGTCAAAATACGCCCCCAAACAATAATGAAAATACAACTCCAGTTCAACCAGAGAACCAGGCACCTCTACCTGTAAGTTCCCCCACAGAAACCCCTGCAGTTCTGGACCAAGCAACAAGCAACACCGGCCTAGGGACTACTTAATAGGCAGTGTACTTGGTATCTTTACCCTATAATGTTATAATAATTAATAATTGTATATTACCTTGAGAGGATGAATTCCATTGAAGAACCAATTAATGAATGATATGAAGGCGGCCATGAAGGCTAAGGATAAATTAAAGGTAGATACCATTCGCATGGCCAATGCAGCGATTAAGAATGCAGAAATTAATGGCAGAAAAGAGCTCACAGAGAGCCAAGTAGTCGACATCATAGCAAAGGAAATTAAAATGCGTAGAGATGCCTTGGAAGAATATAAAAAGGCAAATCGGCCCGAAGATGTTGATAAACTAGAACAAGAAATTAATATATTGATGGAATATATGCCCACTCAACTTTCAGAAGAAGAATTAACAACCATTATAAAAGAAACCATTCAGCAAACAGGAGCACAAAGCCCAAAGGATATGGGCAAGTTAATGGGGGCTCTCATGCCAAAGGTGAAGGGAAAGGCGGACGGTAAACTGGTCAGCAGTATTGTTAAAGATTTGCTGGGTTAGATTATATAATTATTTTAATTTTTCCAATAAACAAAGCATCCCGAACACCACATGTGATCCGGGATGCTTTGTTTATTGTTTAGAAAAACTTGGTTGCTTGTGCCCTTTTATGCTAATATATAAAATTTTCCGTTTTCTTTTTTTACTTTGCCTTCCACCACAAGTCTGTTAACAACATCTGCCAGAACTCCCATTTGTTTAATCCCTGCATATTTCATAATAGAACTTTTCCTTGCCTCTGGTCCCAGCTCTATAATTGCTAAGAATACTGCTTCTTTTTTTGAAGCAAGAAAATCTTCCACATATTGATGAGCCTTTTGGGTAAACTGCATATTTTCCGTCAAATAACCTTGTTTTTTCAAGGCTATGACCTCACAATCCTCGGGTAAATGATCCATCATTAAATTTACATATAATTGTTCCTTTTCATCCATAAATCAACACCCCCATGTGAACTATTTTGTAGTATAAAATTTGATTTTCCATGGTAAGTTTCCTGCAAGGTCTAAAACACTTTCCACCAAAAAGGGGAAGTGGAATCTATGGAGAATTAAATATTTAAACATTTAGTCGGGGAGGTGGCGGAATGAATTGTTCCTGCGGCGGTACCATGAAAGATACAAAAGAAATATATCCTGCCAAGTGGGGAGAATACCAGGTAGACATTAAGGGTGTAAAGGCATATCGTTGTGACGCCTGTGGCAAGTTGCTCTACGAACCCGAGGAAATTAATCTATTACTAAATCTTACTGTTTTATTGTCTGGTCTTTCCAAGGAGAAAAGGCCGAAGGTAATAGACTTTGAAAAATTTAGATCTTCACAACTAATTGATTAGTAAATATGAAAAAATAAACGCTTGCCAAGTCTCCGACTGACAAGCGTTTATTTTTTTAGCAAGTCAGAAAGTATAAAACTTTCCAACTTGCATAAGGGCAACTAAGGCTTACGCCGTCGCCTAAAGGCTTGGCGTAAGCCAAGTTTTCTTTAACGACTGTATAAAAGATGGGGTTGCAAAGCACCATCGCTGGTAAAGAGTTTTTTGTAGGATAGCCCTACCATAATAAGACAACCTATGGCAACGGCTGTTGCAATCATTAACATTACAACAATTTGATAACGAACCGCTTCTCTGGGATCTGCCCCGCCCAGTATTTGCCCTGTCATCATCCCGGGTAAACTGACTAAACCAACCACCATTAAGGAATTAATGGTCGGGGTCATACCCGCCCGAATGGCCTCCCGAACGCTAGAGCGAACAGCTTCCCAGGGAGTTGCCCCAAAGGTTAGCAGGGCTTCAATTTCCCCTGAGCGAGCTCTTACCTCTCCGTAAAGGCGGTCGAGGGAAAGGGCAATACCATTCATTGAATTACCTAATATCATACCAAAAATAGGAATGGCGATGCGGGCAGAGTACCAGGGGTCCGGCGCAATAATCAACCCTGTCACAAAGGAACCCACTAGATAAGTGCTGGCTGAAAGAGATAAAAAGGCCAGGGTGGTGGGGTAATTTGGAACATTGGGTGTTCTTTTTACCGCAGCCCGAGCAGCGAAATAACACATAAAAGTAATAATACCAACAACAAGCCAAAGTTTATTAATGGCAAAGATATAGGTCAGAGCATACCCTACCAAGGTGAGTTGCACAAAGGTACGTACCGTTCCCCAAAGTAAGGACTTTAACAGCCCCAACTTAAGAAAGGAAGCGATCCCCCCGGTTATCATAATCAGAACAACAGAAAAAGCCAATTGTAAATTAGAAATGGGAATGGTTGAATTGTCCATAAAAACCTCCTAACTAGGAACTATATCCAAAAAAGAAACCCAATCTAGAGTCTGGTAATCATGATTGTGAGAGATCAGCATAGCAGCACGCCCGGGAGTCTTTAACCATTTTTTTAACAATGAGTAAAATACCTCTCTGGCTTGATCATCCAGGGCCGCAGTGGGTTCGTCCAGCAGTAAGATGGCAGGATCAATCAGCATGGCTCTAATCAGTGCTACCCTTGCGGCTTCGCCCCCGGATAGTGTTTTGGCATCTTGTTCCCAAAGGGCAGGGGGCAAAAGCAACTGTTCCATGAGGTCCTGCGCCAGCTTGATTTTAAAAACTTTATCACTATGTATTCTTATTTCAAAGGGCCTTGCCAGATTACTGGCTATTGTTCCATCAAAGAGAACTGTTTTCTGTGCAAGATAGTGCACCTGGCAGCGCCAGTACGGTGGCGGAATATGGTCCCAGCTTTCTCCCCGGAGATGGACTCTGCCACCTTTGTTTGTTTGTAGTTTGGCCAGAATTCTCATTAGTGTTGATTTTCCTGCCCCCGAGGGTCCTCTAACCACCAACACCTCTCCTTCGTGCAAAGAACCCGAAACGTTTATATGACGCACAGGATCTATGCCGAGATCATAGGAAATATGTTCAAAAGCAAATAACAATACAATCTCCCCTCTTAAATATCTTTAACCCCTCAAAATACAGTCTCTTTATCCTTGACTTTCTCAATCTAACATAAATTAAGCAGAACTTCTATAACAAAGGACCAGAATTCCTTCAATAATTTTACCCACTAACCCAGACCAACTTTTACCGAAAAATTCCTTTTATTATATATCTGAATAAAAGGAATTTTCTCACATGCAAAGAATAATCTATCCAAAACCATTTTCGCAACCCAAAACCCTGTCTTGGTTTGTGAAAAATCGCAATCAAAGAGACATCAGTGAACCACCCGGAAAATCTCCTGTTTTCTGAAAGTTAAAAAACAGAAGGAGGGTTTGTATTGACTGATAATACTAGCAAAAAGGATTGTGTATTGGGTTTTATACAATTAATAAAAGAGACTGCCCCCAAAGAGATGACAAGAATATTCACCCAGGGAGGATGCTACCGTTTCCATTTAATCCTAAAGGTTGTATTTCCCGAAGCAAAACCCTATAAAGTGGGTTTTTGCCGAAACCCTAAACAAATGGGGAGAGAGGATTTTATCCCCCTTCATGTCATTAGCAAAATAGGTAACCGTTTCTATGATATAAACGGAGAGTTTAAGCTAAAAAACCAGAAAAGATATAATATATTGGCAGAGATGACCGAAGCTGATATAAATCAGGCCGAGAAATTTAGTTTTGTTATCAAGCGTATCATTTAGTTGCCCTTGACTTGCAGGGATTTCATTCTTGCTGCAGCAATGGCAGCCCCTACACCCGAAGCATCTCTTATATATTTCAACACTATATTAGCCGCTTTATCTTCATATATGTTGCTAAAGATTTCAAGGATGCCTTGCAAAAAAAAGGGCATGTTTTGAAACATTGAACCATCAATACCAATAACCTGTCGGGACTTAAGCTCTGGATCAATATGCTGCAATACCCCTAAAAAGGTTGCAGCAATTAAACGGGATGCCCTGCAAATTACCGTTTGTGCAATGCACCGCAGGGCGATCAATTCATCCGCCGAAGGACTTTTGACACACCATTTTACACCAACCCAATGGGCTAAATCCAACAGATCATCTGGTTTGTGGTTACCCCGGATCATTAATGAAACCTCCGGCGCTTGGATGGAAAATGGCTCATCAATGCCATTAATACCCCTTGAAAAAAGCATTTTTTCAGCTACGAAATCCAAAATAATTAAGCGAACAATCTCACCAACATACCGACCCGATACCGCTTTCTCAAGCTGTTGCAGATTAGGCTGTTCACTGGCTTCATTTAACACCAGGTCAAAGGTTGTCAGCGGAAATTTATTAAAATTACCCGATTCCATATTTATAATCACCGGACCTGCCGCAGCCTCCAAGTAACAAGTATTATGTCCTGTGCCACAAATGGAACCTATATTGGCACAGTCATTCCCGTAGGCAGCTGTCAGAAGCGTGGCTGTGGTATCATTGATAATTGACAAGGGTTGAACATTCCTTATCGATTTCCTTTTAAGAGCATTTTCCAGCAAAGACGTCACCTCTTTCCCCTCCGTCCCCGCTGTTTTAAATTCCTTTGTCCAATTGATTAAAATCGCCCGGGCAGGGTCGATTTGTTTGGTGGGAAAGGAAAAGGTGTGGCCCAGAAAATAATGTGTTTTGTTATCGATCAGCTTAACAATTTGCTCAACAATGAAATCAAATAATTCTTCCCCAGATGTACATTCTAAAGTATAGTCGTAACTTCCAGCTGGGTCACAAAGCATAACAGAATGGTTTTTTCTAATTCTGTAACGTCCTTTTCCTAAAAGTTCCACCAACTGAATTCGCACATTTGTTCCCCCGAAATCAACTGCAAGAAATTCACCCGTTTCTTGGCCTGTTGGGGGTGTTATAAAGGTATGTAGCATTTTGAGGGAACTATCCCCAGACTGGCCGGCAACCATCTCCGCCCGAAAATTCCGTGCAATATCATTGACCATGCCAAGGGATAGATAAAAATCCTTTTCAATCTGATTTAGTTTTCTTGCTAGTCTACCCACAAAAACCACCCCACTACAGAAAGAGATTATTTATTCAATCTTTATGCCAATAACCCTATTATACAAAAAACCTCTAATTAACAAACATACTCTCTTAGGAATATTATGGCGTCATACTTCAAGGCTTAATTATCAAGTTTAAAAACAACCCTCTACAAATAGTCATATTTTTGACATATACCATCAACATTGCAACTATTACAACACGATCGAACAATTTACTACCTTTTGGTTGTTGTTTTTTTCGGACATTATGATATAATTTCCAGGGTGATTTTTTTGTGAAAGAGCAAAAAGAAACTATTTTAAATAGCATGAGAGAAGCAATTGATCATAACCAACTAGACAAATTATGGAGATTAGCCGTAATAGATCCCTCGGGCTTTTTTTCATTACTTTGTACTAGGTATCTTTACAAAAAACGCATGGAAAAACTATATTTTCATCTTTCTTCCTTTGATCCTGTGAAAATGGACAAATTCCAACGCCTTATGCTTGCCCGAATAGAAAACGACCTGGGAACCGGGCTTTTTAGAAGGTAAATCTTCAAGGCCAAGCTCTTAGACTATAAGACTACAGAAATATTCAGGCGTAAAGGAGAAAGTATATGAGTTTATTAACTGTAGAAAATGTAACACATGGATTTGGCGGCAGAACCATTCTAGAGGATGCATCCTTTCGTCTTTTAAAAGGGGAGCATGTTGGCTTGGTTGGGGCCAACGGAGAAGGAAAGTCAACCTTCCTAAATATTATTACCGGCGAACTAACTCCCGACCAAGGGAAAGTGGAGTGGTCAAATCGTGTTACAGTTGGTTACTTAGATCAACATACAATATTAACCAGAGGCAAAACCATTCGTGAAGTTTTACGGGAAGCCTTTCGGAGCATGTTTGATCTGGAAGCGGAAATGCTTAAAATATATGAGAAAATGGGTGAAGCATCCACATCAGAAGTAAACCAGATGATGGAAGATGTAGGAGACATCCAGAATATACTTGAGCATAATGGTTTCTATACCATCGATGCGAAAATCGAAGAAATTAGTAATGGTTTAGGATTGTCAGATATTGGTTTGGATAAAGATGTTAGTGATTTGAGTGGTGGACAAAGAACCAAAGTTCTTCTAACAAAATTGCTCCTACAGAATCCTGCCATTTTAATTTTGGACGAACCAACAAATTACTTGGACTTTGAACATGTTGAATGGCTCAAGAGGTACCTCATAAACTACGAAAATGCCTTTATACTTGTTTCCCACGATGTGCCTTTTATGAATGATGTGGTCAATGTTATTTATCACGTGGAAAACAGTTTACTTACAAGATACACCGGAACTTACATTCAATTCCTACAGGCCCATGAATTAAAGAAACAGCAAGAACGCAAGGCCTACGAAAAGCAGCAAAAGGAAGTAGAAAGATTAGAGGATTTTATTGCCCGAAACAAAGCTAGGATTTCAACCACCGGTCGGGCCAAAAGTCGCCAGAAGCAATTGGAAAAGATGGATATTCTTGAAAAACCCAAAGAAAAAATAAAGCCAACCTTTCGGTTTACAGAAGCCAGGACTCCAGGTAGAATTATTTTTGAGGCAATAGACCTCGTTTTAGGGTATGCCGAACCCTTAACTCAACCCCTTAACATTACCTTAGAAAGAAACCAGAAGGTAGCCATCCGTGGGGTGAACGGATTAGGGAAATCTACTCTGTTAAAAACCTTGATGGGTGTTATCAAGCCCTATAACGGATATGTAAAATTAGGCGAGAGTATCTACCCGGGGTATTTCGAACAAGAAAGCAGCAGAGACAACGATAACACCGCCATGGAAGAAATCTGGAATGATTATCCAGGCCTTAGCAACTACGAAGTTCGGCAGGCCCTTGCCAAATGTGGTTTAACAAACGAACATATCACCAGCCAAATGATGGTATTAAGCGGTGGAGAAAATGCAAAGGTTCGGCTGTGCAAACTTATGCTCAAAGACGTAAACTGGTTGATACTGGATGAACCGACCAACCACCTGGATGTTGACGCAAAGGACGAATTGAAAAGGGCTCTGAAGGAGTTTAAAGGAACCGTTGTTTTAGTTTCTCACGAACCAGAATTCTATGAAGAATGGGTAACGGATATATGGAACCTTGAGGATTGGACAACTAAAATCGTCTAGCTTTATTTGGCACACACTCTTAAACCAGAGATTGTGTGCTTTTTTACTCCGGGTTACCCCCTTTATAAGAGTTCGTTAATCATACCAAAAACATCTTTGCTGCGAAGTATACCCACCAACCTTCCTGCCCCATTAATAACAGGGATCGAGTTTACTTTATGCTTAACCATTAACTCCACCGCACTCATAATGTCATTATCTGTTTTAACAGAAACCAATCTTCTGCTCCTCATTATCTTCTTTACAGGAATTCCTGCAGCTGATTTATAGGTTTCATCCAGAAAATAAAGCCAATAATAGGAGTTGAACACGTTTTCGTTCTCCTTCTTAACTAGAACCAGGGCCTCTAATATGGATTTTAAGGTTAAAATACCTACCAATTCTTTGTTTTGATTCACCACCAAGAGCGAGGCATGGCCATGGACATTTCCTTGTTCATCTAAAAAGAAGGATTTTTTCAAGGAATCAATCGCTTCTTTAACAGTGGCATTTTGATGAACAGTGGAGTACTCATGAATGGGAGTCATAACTTCCCGTACTGGTATTTTCTTCAGACTTACCAACCCCTTTGGCAAAACTTTATAAACCTTATACATTTATATAGATTTATGCTTAATTAAAAGGTGACATACATTGTTATTACTTTCAAGTCTTTTCTATAATTTGCCTGTGCTTAGATTAGAGAGAAATATCAAAATGTATGAGAAGGTTTTTAAAAAGGGAAGCTAGGGATAATCTAACTTTTATATTGAGGTGAGGAGATATCCATGAAAGAAAATGATAATGTTTTAAAATTCACCGCTGATGTCAAAGGTTTAAAACAAACTTAAATTACTCGCTAGTTAACATAATTATGTTATCTGTTAACTGAACAATTTTGCTGTTAAGCAAATACTGAATGTTCATTGGTTAAAGAGGAATTCAGGAATAGACACACACAAATTGACTGTGCTACATTAATAAAGAAGAAATTTAAATGATTTGGGAGAAAAAGAGAAGAGTATGAATTTACTAACAGTTGAAGAGCTATCAAAAAGCTTTGGCATAAAAAATATTTTTGATAAAGTTTCCTTTGGTATTGCAGACGGCGAAAAGATTGGTCTGGTTGGCATAAATGGTACCGGAAAATCTACTCTCCTAAAGGTGTTGGCCGGCAAAGAGACGGCCGACCATGGGAAAATCACCATGGTCAATAACCTGCAGGTAGAATACTTGCCCCAGAACCCCCTTTTTGATGAAAAGGCAACGGTAATTCAACAGGTCTTTAAAGGTGATTCTCCAGTTATGCATTTATTGCTTGAGTACAAAAAATCTATTGACCTATTAAATAGCAACCCCGGTGATCAAGAGTTGCAAAAACAGATGCTTCAGTTGGGACAGCAGATGGACTCAATGGATGCTTGGCAATTGGAAAGTGAGGCCAAAACCGTCCTCACTAAATTGGGAATCAGTAATTTTAATAGCCCCGTTGCTGCTCTCTCCGGCGGTCAAAGAAAAAGGGTGTCTTTGGCCAGTGCCTTAATCAATCCTGCGAATTTATTAATTTTAGATGAACCCACAAACCATATAGACAACGAAACCATAGCCTGGTTGGAACAGTACTTACAAAAACGCAAAGGTGCTCTTCTGATGATTACCCACGACCGTTATTTCCTAGACCGAGTGGTTGATACAATTTGGGAGTTGGATAATGCACAACTTTACCAATATAAAGGGAACTATAGCACCTTTCTCCAGTTAAAAGCAGCAAGGGAGGAGCAACAAGAATCCTCCGAGAAAAAAAGGCAAAATATACTGCGCAAGGAGCTGGCCTGGATCCAACGGGGAGCAAAGGCCCGTTCCACCAAACAAAAGGCTAGGATTAATCGTTTTGAATTGCTTAAGGAATCAAATCCTGAGCTTAGTCAAAGTAAGCTGGAGATTTCTGTGGAAGCCAGCCGGTTAGGAAAAAAAGTAATTGAATTAAAGCATATTAGCAAAAAATTTGATCATATCGAAATCCTTCGTGATTTTAACTATATTTTTGCCAAAAATGACCGTGTGGGGATTGTTGGCCCAAACGGTAGCGGCAAGACAACCCTGCTAAACATCATCGCGAGAAGACTAACACCGGATAGCGGAAAGGTGGAACAGGGAACAACCGTAAAAATTGGCTACTTTTCCCAAGACAACGCCCAGTTAAATGAGGGAATTAGGGTTATTGATTACATTAAGGAAGTGGCAGAGTATCTGCCAACTTCTGATGGTGGCATGATTAGTGCTTCCCAGATGTTGGATCGATTTTTATTCCCCCCAAAGGTCCAATGGACAACCATTTCTAAACTATCCGGCGGAGAAAAAAGAAGATTGTATTTATTAAGAATTTTAATGGAATGTCCCAATGTGTTGCTTTTTGATGAACCAACCAACGATCTGGACATTCAGACCTTAACGATTTTAGAAGATTATTTAGATGATTTTAACGGTACTTTAATGGTAGTTTCCCATGACCGCTACTTTCTAGATAGAACAGTCGAAAAAATACTAGCTTTTTCAGATAATGGTGAGATAATCGACTTTGTGGGAAACTATTCGGAATACCAGAAATTTATACAAAACAAACGCCAGGAACAAGAAAGAACAAATGACAAGCCTGAGAAAAAAAATAAGCAACAATCCGTAGAAAAGAAAAAAGAAAAATCTCTTAAATTTACTTACAAAGAGCAGAAAGAATTCGAACAGATTGAAGATGTTATAGCTGAGGTAGAAGGAGAATTGGAAGTTGTTCAACAAAAAATAAACGAAGCTGGCAGTGATTATGAAGCATTGCAAAAATTACTGACCTCCCAGCAAGGGTTGGAGAACCGTTTAGAAGAGTTAATGAACCGCTGGACTTATTTAAATGAATTGGCTGAAGAAATAGAGAAAAAGAATAAACGTTAAAGGACGTGTATTTCTTTATAAATGTAGCAACAAAGAGGCCATTCCGAATTGACAAAAGGGTCTCTTTCTTTGTTATCAACTTTTTCAGGACACATTTTGTGTTGCACATTTTCCCATATCGGGTTAAAATCTTCTGGTGTCATAATACTTTTTACAGTTCAAGAATACGGGGGGATATAAGGAGATGATAAGTTCCCAAAAAACTCCTATCATTGATGCCTTAAAAAAATATGCCAATGATAGGACAATTCGATTTCATATGCCCGGTCATAAGGGAAGCCAAGCTACACACAACAAAGCTGTCTCTTTCTTAGGTAGTCAAGCCTTTTTAGCTGATGTAACAAATGTACCCGGTATGGATGATTTACACCAACCCCACGGGGTTATTCAGGAGGCGCAAACTTTGGCTTCCGAAACCTTTGGTGCTGACCAAACTTACTTTCTAATAAACGGCAGTTCCTGTGGTCTTCAGGCCGTGGTCATGGCAACTTGTAATCCCGGCGAAAAAATCTTGGTACCTAGGAACATCCATCGGTCGATTCTGAGCGGGATTATTCTTAGTGGTGCTATTCCTGTCTTTTTCCTGCCAGAATATGATCATGAGTACGGGATTCCTCTGGGAACATCCCCAGAGTGCATTGAAAACTGTCTAAAAATGCACCCAGATGCTAGGGCAGTATTACTGGTATACCCTACTTATCAGGGCATCGTGTCAGATATTGAGAAAATTGCCCGGATTGTTCATCAATATGATATCCCCTTACTAGTGGATGAGGCCCACGGACCTCACTTTCTTTTTCATGACGATATGCCTAAAACCGCATTGGAAGCTGGTGCCGATGCTTCGGTTCAGGGCACCCATAAAATATTAACCTCCTTTACCCAAGCTTCCATGCTTCATATTAAAGGAAATCGCGTTAACAGACAAAGGTTAGAAGGTACCTTGAAGATTTTACAAAGCACCAGTACATCCTACCTTCTACTGGCCTCTTTGGATGGGGCGAGGTCCCAGATGGACTGTCAAGGAAGGGAATTGGTACAAGAGGCACTAGAAACCTCTGCTTTTTTAAGAAAGGAAATTAAAAAACTACCAGGATACCAAGTTCTTGGCAAGGAACTGATTGGCAGGCCTGGTGTCTTTGGAATAGATCCGACAAAAATCAACATATGCGTCAACAAACTTCTGGTCAGTGGTCTTTGGGCAGAACAATGGCTAAGACAAAAATATCATATTCAGGTAGAGATGGCGGATATTTTCAACGTACTTCTACTTGTCACCTCTGGCAATTCACAGAGTGATGCGGAATACCTTTTGCGAGCCCTTAAGGAACTGTCTGAGTACCTTCATGCAAATAAGGAGTTAACGAAAGATTTCTCTACCATTAAAGGTATAAACCCACTGCCATCTATTCCCGAACTTGCTATGTCACCTAGGGATGCCTTCTTAACTTCTTCTACACCTGTTTCGCTGGAGAATGCCCTGGGTCATATCAGTGCTGAGGTTATAACCTGTTATCCGCCAGGTATTCCAGTAATTTGTCCCGGGGAGAGATTTACATCAGAAATTATTCATTATCTCCAGGCAATGAAGGAGATGAATATACATTTCCAAGGTAGCTACGATGCTGACTTAAAGACTGTATTAGTAATAAAGGACTAATTTTAATAATTTTAACTAAACCACTCAATAGCAGGCACTGAAGTTCCTGCTATTTTTATCATTTTATTTGAGATTAAGAGTTTAATTGACTTGAAAAAATAGAGAGTGTATCCAGAATTTTTAGTTGTTAAAGCAAGGCCAGCACGGGTTCGATTCCCATCACCCGCTCCACCAATAAATAGCAAAATTAGAAATACTGTTACTGTAACCATAAAAAATCCGTTCAGGATATTTTATGGTTTTATTATTTGTTTGCAAAATCTTGGTATAAATTGCCTTTTAGAACACTTTTAAGTATAATTGAAAGGTCTTATGTAAGCAGTTGCTTTCTTACTTAATAATAGATTTCAACAGGAGGTGTCATGTTGGCAAAACAACCTGCATTAGCAGTTATTCCTTTAGGTGGGCTAGGGGAAATTGGCAAAAATATGACTGCAGTGAGGTATGGTGAACATATTATACTGATTGATTGTGGACTGGCCTTTCCAGAAGAAGAAATGATGGGCATTGACATTGTTCTGCCGGACTATACCTATCTGCTGGATAACAAAGAAAAGATATTGGCTGTACTCTTGACCCACGGCCACGAAGACCATATTGGTGGTTTACCTTATTTTTTAAAACAAATAAATGTACCAGTATATGGCTCGCGTTTGGCTCTGGGATTGGTGGATCGAAAACTAAAGGAACATCGGATAGAACGGCAATCGGATTTAAGACCCATTATACCTCGGGATATGATAGAGATTGGACCCTTTACAGTTGAGTTTATCCGAGTCTCCCACAGTATTCCGGATGCTATGGCCTTAGCTATTCATAGCCCAGTGGGCACCTTAGTCCACACTGGTGATTTTAAGGTAGACCATACTCCGGTAGATGGGGATGTCATAGACTTACATAAATTTGCTTCCTTGGGTGAGCGTGGTGTACTGGTGTTAATGTCCGATAGTACCAATGTGGAGCGGCCTGGTTATACCCTATCCGAACGATTAGTTGGCAAATCCTTTGACGAGTACTTTCTGGAGGCCAAAGAGCGAGTTATTATTGCTTCCTTTGCCTCCAACATCCACAGGCTGCAACAGGCTATTCTAACTGCCCATAAATACGGAAGACGGGTGGCCGTGGCGGGGCGCAGCATGGTAAATGTCCTATCGGTTGCCAACGAGTTGGGCTACCTTCATATCCCAAAGGATATTCTTATAGAACTTGATGAAGTCAACAAGTTGCCCAAAAACGAAGTGGTCATTCTTACTACTGGAAGTCAAGGGGAGCCAATGTCTGCCTTAACCCGAATGGCCTTTGGAGAACATCGCCAGGTAGAGGTACTGCCAGGGGATACGGTGATAATTTCGGCCACGCCCATTCCTGGCAACGAAAAATTAGTTTCCCGTATTATTAATCAGCTTTTTAAACTGGGATGTTCAGTAGTTTACGAAGGTAGTTCCGATATCCATGTCTCCGGTCACCCTAGCCAGGAAGAATTAAAGCTTATGCTAAATCTGCTTCGGCCCAAATATTTTATCCCGGTACACGGAGAATATCGCATGCTGAAAAAGCATGCTGAGCTGGCCCAAGATTTAGGGATTCCCGGCGAAAACATCTTCGTGGGAGAAATTGGTCAGGTTTTTGAGTTTACCCGCCGTTATGGCCGATTGGCTGGTCGTGTTCACGCCGGCAGGGTTCTGGTGGATGGGTTAGGTGTGGGTGACGTAGGCAACATTGTTCTGCGAGATCGACGGGACATGGCCCAGGAAGGGATTTTAATCGTGGTGGTCACCATGGACAAACATACCCACCAGGTACTGGCAGGGCCCGATGTAGTATCCCGGGGCTTTGTTTATGTCAGAGAGTCGGAAGCCTTAATGGAGGAAGCTCGGAAGAAAGTGAATGTTGCCCTAGAAAAGTGTATCAATCAAGGACATTGTGGCTGGTCCTATATTAAACAAGAAATCAAAGGTGCTCTGGGAAAGTTTTTATACGAAAAAACCCGTCGCAGGCCAATGATCTTGCCAATTATTATGGAAGTTGATAAAACAACAACCTAGTTTATGTAGCAAGAACCGCCCCAACTATCAGGGCGGTTCTTTGTATAATACAGAAATTCATAGCGATTCTGGAACAGAGGTGTAAAATACACGCAGATAATGTCTTATAGGTCAAAAGAATAGTTTATTTTAAATTGCCACTAGTTCATGACACCAAGAAAGGGACTAGAAAGTTGTTGGCGAATGAAGCAATAATGTGGCAAAATAAGGATGGGTAAGCCATACCAAACAGACAATACAAGTAATTTGGATTTTATAGCTATTTCAAATAGCGAAAGGGGACTCCAGCATGAACACTATTCAATCCGAAGACTTTTCTCTGAATAAATTACTTCAGGACTACTATATGGTTCCCAGCTATCAAAGGGAATACGTTTGGCAACCCAAACAGGTAAATCAACTGCTAGAAGATGTATTAGAAGCCAAGGGTGATTTCCCAAAATCCGAGGGGAATGAATACTTTATTGGAAGTATTGTGGTTTGCGAATCAAAACATGCTGATAAACAGAGTGTACTTGAGGTTATTGATGGCCAACAAAGGTTGACAACCATCATAATTATCCTTTGTGCAATAAGGGATCGTATCAAAGATATTAACCAAAACGCTGATGTCTCAGCCGTTAATAAATATATTATAAATTCAAATATTGATTTTTATGGTAACGCCGTTGAAACAATGAAACTTTCTCTTCAGTACGAAGAAAGCGAAGGTATCCTCGAAAAATTAGGCAAGGGTTTAAATGAAAGCAAAATACAAAGTACATCCAATTCTGTTAACAATATTATTAATGCTTATTTTTCTGCCAAGGAATTTTTAAGTCAAAATTTTTCCAGTGACGAAATGGGCGTAAGGGGTTATTTTGGCTACCTCATTAACAAAGTAAAAGTAATACGAGTTCAGACCCTAAGTGTTGCTCAGGCATTGAAAATTTTTGAAACCATTAACGATCGAGGCGTCGGTCTCAATTCCATGGACTTATTAAAGAACTTAATGTTTATGCATGTGAAAGCAGGCGAATTTGATAGACTAAAAGATAAGTGGAAAAGCATTGTTGTTGAGTTAGAACGCCAAAAAGAAAAACCTCTGCGATTTTTGAGATATTACATCATGGGTAATTTTGGTGTTGAAGAAATTACTGAAGATAGAATTTACGATTGGTTTATCCAAAATGAAGACAAATGCGGCTACAAAAAAGACCCCTTTACTTTTGTTAACCAGTTAACAGAAAATGTTAGGGCCTATGGACAATACATGGCTGGAAAAAACCCCGATGGAACACCCAATCGTTATCTGGATAATCTAAGATATTTTTGTGGCGCAGCCAGACAGCATTTAATTCTCTTATTAGCTGCTCGAAAACTGGAACCAGCATTATTGGAGAAACTTAGCCGTCAAATCGAAAACTTATTCTTTTGTTATATCATCACTCGGGAGCCTACCAAAACCTTTGAGAAGAAATTTGCTAGGTGGTCCTTGGATTTACTTAAAATCAAGACCGAAGTTGAGCTGGACGACTTCCTAAACAAATATATCGAAACGGAAAAGAAAAAAAAGAAGTCCAGTTTCGAACACGACCTTGGTGTTTTAACTCAATATGATATTCAGCAGTATCGGATCCGCTATATTCTGGCTAAACTTACCCAATCCTTGGACGAAAAAGCCTGGGGATCAAGTCCTGCATTAATTAGTCTGGATGCCTATCTCCATAAAGGTGTAGATATTGAACATATCTTGCCCCAAAACCCATCAGCAATGGTAAAATCATCCTTTGATCTACCCGATCAATACCAAAGTTATATCGGTCGGCTGGGTAATCTAACATTGCTGGAAAAATCCATTAATGCCTCTGTATCCAACGGTTTATATCAGGAAAAAAGAAAGTCCTATGAAAAGAGTCATTTTGTATTAACCCAAGCCATATCTAAAAAGCCCCAAATTGGTATTAACACTCAAATCAATCGAGCTGTTTGCATACTGCGCTCTTATGACCAATGGACTTCAAAAGATATTGAAGATCGCCAAAAATTACTGGTAGAATTGGCTTTGAATGCTTGGGATATGTAGTGATAGGAGATTTGCCAATGGACAACTATAAGAATGATGAAAACACCAATGAACTAACCACTAATGAACAAACCGCTCCTCACTGGGAAGAAGAAAGTATGCCAGAAACAGAAAAGAAAAAAAGTATTTTATCAAAGCTAGGTATTGTTGGCATTTTACTTGCTGCTTTAAAATTTGGCAAGCTGGCAACCCTAGGCAAGTTTCTCTTAGCTGCTTTAAAGGCATCAAAGTTTGCTGGTACAATAATTAGCATGGCTTTAACCATTGTGATTTACGCTCAAGTATATGGCTGGTTTTTTGCCATTGGTTTTGTGGCATCGATTTTTGTGCATGAAATGGGTCACTATATAACCAGCAAAAAAATTGGTATGAATGTAACAGCACCCATGTTCATACCGTTCATAGGTGCATTTATTGGCATGAAAGAAGCACCCCGGAGTGTTAAGGAAGAGGCCCTCTCAGCCCTGGGCGGGCCGTTAGCCGGGGCCTTTGCCACGCTGATTTGTCTGACCTTCTATTATTTAACTAAAACTCCCTATTGGGTAGGCTTGGCCTATGTAAGTGCCTTCCTAAACCTTTTTAACCTATTACCCTTTGGTCCTCTGGATGGCGGCAGAATTACAAAGGCGTTATCCCCGATGATTTGGGTCATAGGATTAGTCCTAACCATTGTTTTAATTATAAAATTAAAGTCGTTTATACTGGTTTTGGTTTTAATTGTAGGCATTGTTGAAGTGGTATCCATGATAAGAAATAAATCCGAAACTGCTAAATACCTTGAAGTTGATCCAGGGTTTCGTCTAAAGATAGGCCTTTCATATATGGGGTTATTAGTGATCTTAGCCATTTTTATGATGTATTCCTTTGATATTTCTCAAGAATTTATAAAATCCCATTAAGGGGTAGCTTTCATATCTACTCAGAGGATGGTAATAAGGAGGAGGTTTCTATGAATAGGGTTTTTCAAATACAGTGCACAATGTTAAAGAAAATTGCAGAATTTGAGGGTGACACAGCCCAAAGGGATCTGCCCTTGGACTGGGAAAGGATCCATCTGGTCAGTTGTGCAAAAATAGGTCAGATTCTTGCTATAAAACGTGGGGTTGATTTGGAGATGGCTGCCATAGCTTGTTCAATACACGACTATGGCCGCATTATAACAGGAAAACAAAATAACCATGCCGCTGCGGGTTATGAACCCTTAAAAGAATTTTTAGCGAAGTGTGGTTTTTTTACCCCGCACGAAATAGAAATACTGGCAGTGGCTGCAAAGAATCATAGCAGCAAAAAAGAAGTAGGAAGTCCTTTAGAAGAAATAGTAAAAGATGCCGACGTCCTGGACTGTTATCAATACAATATGCCCATAGAAAGAGAAGAGCAAAAGAAACGTCTGGAAAATATCCTCCAGGAAATTAAACTTTGATCGAAAAACTAACAAAGATATTTTTTCTACAGTTGGTTATGGTGACCAACTGTTTTATTTTCAAACCAAGGGGTACCGCCAAAAAATGTTGATTTCGTAGGGCTTCTCCTATATTTAATCCCGGTGAATCTTGAGATTTTAGATTATAAAAGGGGTACCGCCAACATTTCCGACAAAACCCACTCTAAGGAACCCACTTGAAAATAATCAATGATTATACCCACGCTAAGAATTGAGGAGTTATACAAAATAACTCCTCTTATTTTTGTATAAATTTTGTGCAACATAAAATAAATTATGTTGTGCTTAATCAATTAATTAGGTATTATTTTACTATCAAGTGCAACATAATTTACCAGACAATAAAGAGCTGAGAAAAAGGGTTGAAATGAATGTCAGGAATTGAAGAGTTCAAAAGTTATTTATTAAACCAGGATAAAAGCATAAATACTATAAAGTCTTATGTCAGCCATGTTGAAGACTATTCAAGGTGGTTTCAAGAAAGCTTTGGCATAAGCTTTACAAAACTATACCGTGAAAACATACTTGATTTTAAAAGCTATTTACTAAATATTAAAAATCTAAATGCAAAAAGCATTAACGCAAAACTTGCAGCTCTCATGAAATTAAATGAATTTATTTTAAGCAAAAATATACAAGAAGATATAGTTGTGTTTAAAACGGATTATATAAAAGTACAAACGGAATATGCCAGTCCAGCAATAATTACAAGGCAGGATGTAGAATCGTTTCGTCAAACGATACTTGAAAATGAAAGCAAAAGAGACTATGCCATAGTTACACTCCTTGCCTATTCCGGAATGCGTATCTCGGAGGCGGTAAATTTAAAGCTCTCCGATGTAAACCTTACGGCCAGAGAAATAGTAGTCCGTTACGGCAAAGGGAAAAAGCAGAGACTGGTTATTATTAATGACAAGGTAGTAAACGCTATAAAAACTTACTTAAGTGAACGGACAAAGTTGAGAAACAGAGACAGCGAATACCTTTTTGTAAGCAGGGAATCCTGCCGGATCAGCAGAACAAGGATAAACCATATATTTAACGGTTACAGCGATAAAATTACACCGCATATGTTACGACACTTCTTCTGTTCTTATGCTCTTGAAAAAGGCTGGTCGGTGCATGAAGTTGCAGGACAGGCCGGTCATGCGAATATTCATACCACGCTAATTTACACCAACCCATCTATGGAAGAAATGAAAAGAAAATCAAACTTACTGTAAAGGGTTTGAAGAAAATTGGCTTCTCCAGAAATATTATTAACTGAAGAACAAAGGCTTGAGTTCACACAAATATCACCGGATATAAGCGAGTGGGAAATAGCAAAGTATTATACCTTTACGGATTATGATTTGGAAATCATTAACCGGCACCGTAGAGACTATAATAGGCTCGGCTTTGCTGTACAATTGGCACATTTACGTTATCCCGGCTGGACCTTTAGCAATAATGGGGAAATTCCTAGTAGAGTTTTGTCCTATATTTCAGAACAGGTAATTGTTGATCCAAAAGCACTCCAATTATATGCCCAGAGGGAAAACACCAGGCTTGAGTACCTTCAGGAAATTCGTGAAATTTATAAATACCGAAACTTCTCCGAAAATGAGCTTGAATATGTTAAGCAACTTTTGCTTGTTAGTGCTATGGAAAACGACAATGCTATATATTTAGTGCGAATAGCTGTAGAAGAACTAAGTAAGAAAAAAATTATTCTTCCTGGAATAACAACTCTTGAAAAGATAACTATTGAAGCAAGAACCGAAGCATACAATAGGGTTATCAAAATAGTGAATGAATCAATTACTCCTGAACAAAAAACAAAACTGGACGAATTTATTGAATCCCCATTTGAGAATAATAAAACCGTTCTGGCATGGCTCAAAGAAGACCCACACTACCCATCACCAAAGGAATTTATAAAAGTTGTTGACCGCCTTAATAAAATAAGGGAACTTAATCTTAATATCAATATTGCAGAAATACACCCCAACAGGGTGCGTCAGCTTTCAAGACTTGGCTCAAAATATGAACCTCATTCCTTCCGACGTTTCGATGAGGACAAGAGGTACGCTATGTTGGCCCTGTACATTTATGACCTTTCCCAAACCTTGGTGGACCGGGCTATTGAAATCAATGATAGACTAATAAATGAATTTCTGTCAAAGGGACGTAAGAAGCAAGAGGAAATACAAAAGCAAAATGGAAAAGCCTTGAATGAAAAGGTCGTTCACTATGTAAATTTGGTAAAGGCATTAGTAAAAGCCCGAACCGAAGGGCTAGACCCCTACAAGACTATCGAGTCATATGTAATGCCATGGAATAAACTTTTGACATCAGGTGAAGAAGCAGATAAATTAGCAAGGCCCATTGATTATGATTATCTTGACTTGTTAGATAATAGATATAATTACCTCCGTAAGTATACACCGAAATTACTGGAATTTATTGAATTCGGCTCTAGTAATAGTTCACTCAAATCTTTAATTGAAGCCATAAACACTATTAATAAAATGAACCAGAATAATAAAAAAAGTGTTCCTGATGACGCTCCATTTTCCTTTATCCCAAACCGTTGGAATAAAAACGTTTTCGAAAAGGATGGCTCAATTAACCGCCATTATTATGAAATGGCTGCACTAACAGAGTTAAGAAACCGTATACGTTCAGGAGATGTATCAGTAGTAGGAAGCCGTAATTATAAAGATTTTGATGACTATTTAATACCAAAAAGCGAATGGGAGGCTACAAAGCTTACCGAATCGAAACTGGCAGTCAACTTGTCTGTTGACGAGTATATGAAGGAACGGGTTGAGAGCTTAATTAGGAGACTGGATTGGGTATCAAAGAATGTTGGAAAGTTATCTGGTGTAAGACTGGAAAATGGAAATATTCATGTTGATAAACTTGAAAAAGATGTCCCTGATGAGGCGAATGAATTAAGCAGAGAGCTTTATGGCCTCCTTCCTAGAATTAAGCTGCCCGAACTGTTAATCGAAGTATCAAACTGGACAGGCTTTGACAGACATTTTATTCATGCCTCAACGAGAAACCCACCAAAGAACGAAGAAAAACCATAGTGATGGCTACCTTAATGGCCATGGGAACCAACATAGGGCTAGTAAAAATGGCCGACTCAACACCTGGTATAACATATCGGCAGATGGCTAATGCCGCACAATGGCGAATGTATGACGATGCGTTGAAAAAGGTCCAGGCAGTTTTAGTAAATTATCAGCACAAACTTTTGCTTGCGTCATACTGGGGGGATGGCACAACATCTTCATCAGACGGAATGCGTGTCCAGGTAGGAGTATCTTCTATGCACGCAGAACACAATCCTCATTATGGTTCAGGCAAAGGCACCACAATGTACCGGTTTGTTTCAGACCAGTTTTCTTCGTACTATGACAAAGTAATTAATACAAATGACAGGGATGCAATCCATATAGTTGATGGTTTACTTGGACATGAAACGGAACTTAGCATAGAGCAGCATTCTACTGATACCGCCGGATATACAGATTTGGTATTTGGTTTGACTCATTTGCTAGGTTTTCGGTTTGCACCTAGGATAAGGGATTTATCTGATCTAAAACTGTACGCACTTACAAAGCTCTGCGATTATCCAAAGCTTGAAGACGTCTTACAGGGCCGTATAAGTATTAAAAAAATAAAAGAAAACTATGATGATGTTTTACGATTAGCCCATTCCATACAAAAAGGTAAAGTAACCGCATCATTAATTATGAGCAAGCTCGGTTCCTATGCCAGGCAAAATGCACTGGCAACAGCCCTCCGGGAAATGGGCCGTATTGAAAAAACCATCTTTATTCTTGATTATATTTCCAGTGAAGATATGCGTCGTAAAATACACCGCATATTGAACAAAGGGGAATTGATGAATTCTCTGGCCAGGGCTGTATTTTTTGCAAAGCGTGGAGAAATGCGGGAACGAGACCTGCAGGACCAACTTCAACGGACAAGTGCGTTAAGTATAATAATGAACTCTGTAAGTGTCTGGAATACTACATACCTTGAAAAAGCTATAGAATACCTGAAATCCAAAAAGCAATTTGATGATAGTCTTTTAAGGCATATATCTCCATTGGGATGGGAACACATTAATTTTATAGGGGATTATTACTTCAATGCTAAGAATGTACCTGAGCAAAACACATTAAGACCACTTAATGTAAATCCTAATTAGTAATTAACCTTGAGGGGAGGGGCTTTACAATGTTATGGAAAGAGGTAAAAAACATATATCCTAATCAATGGGTGATTATTGAAGCTATTGAAGCTCATACAGAAGAGAATAAAAGGATCGTAGATCAAATAACAGTAGTAGACAATTTCCAGGACGATAATAACAAGGCTTTACTGAAATATTTACAATTGCACCGAAAGCATAGGGAAAGAGAACTATACGTTGTCCATACTTCACGTCCCGAATTAGATATTATCGAACAAAAATGGATTGGGGTGCGGGCCGACGTATGAATTTAAAACTAAAATACGGGCTGCCTTTCACTACTGTTGTACTGACTCACAAAGGAAAATCGCTTAGTTTTGATAATTTCTTGATAGATACTGGCTCTGCATCTACGATCATTGCTGCTGAAATTGCTGTGGAATTAGGTTTGGGTCCAGAACCATTGGATGTTATCAGAAAAATTCGCGGTGTTGGTGGAACAGAATATGTATATGAGAAGCATATAAGTAAAATCCAGTTAGGTACTAAAAAACTGACCCAATTTAAAATACAAATTGGTGACATGGACTATGGATTTGAGATTGACGGAATACTGGGAATGGATTATTTAATGAAATCTAAAGTTGTTATAGATTTGGAAAACATGATACTTGTGTAAGCTACGCTTATTAAGCCAATCGTTAATCAATTTCTAATTGCTGTGGGCCTGAGCGCAAATGGTGTTGTTTGATGCAAAAGCAGCCCACAGCCAAACACCGGGGAGTGAGGGCAGAATCTATATTTCTGCTACGTATGGCTAATTTTTGTAGGAGTAAAACATAGGTGGCCCATCTGGAGGCCAGTCGGGATATCTTAAAATACTAATAAGACGTTTATCATTGGATTAAGTGAGGACCCAAATGATCTAAGTAATAATGCTGGATTTACAATAACTGGGGAGTGTAAATAATTCTGTGTAAATGGCTTTTTATTAAATTGTTTGCCTAGGATTATTTTTCCAGTAAATGGTGATAATATTCATGGCTCTTGCCTAACTGGAGGATAGGGCACTGCTGGAGAGCAACCTGAGCGCCAATTAGGTTTCTGCCGAGAGTAGGGGTAACTTTAGGGTTGCCCCTTTAATATTTACCCTACTCTTGGGAGAACTAAAGCGGTAAACTCTGGGGCGAAGCCCCAATTTATTATCCAACGTCTCTTTGGTCAAGGCGATCACCAAAAAATATCAAAAACTGGGATATGCATTCTCGCCATTCCCTTAAAGGCATGGTCCATTTCTTAGATGCATCAAGTGTGGCGAGATAGAGCATTTTTACTAATGCCTCATCCGAAGGATAGGCTGTTTTTGTTTTAGTTACTTTCCTTAGTTGCCGGTGGTAACCTTCAATAACATTAGTTGTATATATCATTCTACGTATTCCCCGGGGATACTGAAAATACGTGGTTAACTCAACCCAATTGTTTTCCCAAGATTTAATTACTACGGGATATTTACTACCCCACTTTTCTTTGAACTCCTCAAAGGCAAACTCTGCCTCTTCTATGGTTAATGCCTGATAAACTTTCTTTAAATCTTTCATTAGCTCCTTTCGATACTTGTAAGGTACATATTTAAGGGAATTGCGTATTTGATGTATCACACAGAGTTGAATTTGTGTTTTTGGGAAAGCAGTATTGATAGCCTCAGAAAAGCCGGAAAGCCCGTCTTTACAAGCAATAAGAATATCTTCTACACCACGGCTTTTAAGGTCGTTGCACACACCCAGCCAGAACTTAGAACTCTCATGTTCACCGACCCAAATGCCCAATATTTCCTTATGTCCATCCATAGTGATGCCTAAAACACTATAGGCAGCTTTATTAATTATCCTGTTGTCCTGGCGCACCTTGAAGTGAATAGCATCTAAGAACACGATTGGATATACCCTATCTAAGGGTCTAGACTGCCACTCTATTACCATTGGCATGATTTTGTCGGTAATTCTGCTAACCATAGTTGGTGAAACATCGATACCATAAATATCACGCATATGGTCTTCAATATCCCTAGTAGACATCCCTTTGCCATACATTGCGATAACCTGATCTTCCAACTGATTGGAGGTTGTTTGGTATTTCTTTAGAATTTGAGGTTCAAACTCCCCGTTACGATCCCGGGGAATCTCAAGTTCTGTTTTACCGAACGTAGTCTTAACATTCTTTTTACTGTAACCATTACGATTATTACCACTGTTTATACCAGCAGTATCATGCTTTTCATAACCCAGATGTTCGTCCATCTCCGCTTCAAATACTTCTTGTAGTGTGTCCTTAAATAGGTCCCTAAGTTTCTCCTGAACATCTTCAACTGTACGACAACCTTTTGCTAGTTCCTTAATAAAAGACGAGTTTTGCATAAATGATAACCTCCCTTAGTGGTAAGTATTACCATTTACACAAAACTCGTTACGTTCTCAATAACTGTTTTAAATAAGAATAAGATTAAACTAGATGAACCTATGAAAATACTAGGGTCTTCTTTTTAACTATTTCAACCATTCGTAAGATTACATTTCCATGAATCTTCTTTAAGTAATCCTCTCTCAACTCAACTTATTATTGTTTATTGAAATAATGTAAAACCATGTCAAATAATGTTATTATTTTGCGATATTTTTATGAAACCAATAATCCTCCTTTTGTATCTTAGATATAGCAGTTAATTTTTTAACTGCGGAAGGAGGTAATGTTCTATGAGTAGATGCAATTAAGTAAGTGGTTTGAATAGGTACCTATGGAAAGCCTGCCAGCCAATCCAAGTAAACCTATTAAACCACTTATAGTTTTATTCCCTATTTTTTGGTTCCACTTTATTAAATTCAGGAGGAGAGAGTAGATAATGTTAAACAAAAAGATAATAAGTATTTTTATTATGCTACTAATATGTTCCCTGTCATTTGGTAGTATGGCTTTTGCTGCTGAAGATCAAGGTATAGTCACTGACAATCAAACTCAAGTTGACAAGGTAAAGGCAGAGAAGTATAAGGAAATTTCTAAAAAATATAAATTAGAACGTGTACAAAAAGCCCCTGACAAAGTAATTCCTGTTAAAGTAAATAGCCCAGAAGAGTTAGAATCACTTCTTCAATCTGCAAGTAAGATTAAGATTGAAAGGGTACCTGTTTCTAATAACGAAAGTACAGTTTCTGGGACCCAAAGCATAGTATCACCAAGTTCCACATATACAACATATACCACTGATTCCTACAAAGTTGGTATTGCTGGTTATGTATATTTAAAAGCAAGAGTTGAAAAAGGTACTAGCACTATCTTAAGTGTTTCTCCTTACACTAGTTTCACTGGTTTTACTTGGGGATTTGATTGGGATGAATACAACATCGGCTCATCTATCGTATCCGGTGGTAAGGATTTTGAGTCTTGGGCTTCTGGTGGCTTAGAATATTACTTACTAGTTGATAATGATCTAATGAGGTACTATATTCAAGAAATAGACTTAGAAGGTTATACAACAGTATTCCATTAAAATTAATGTATGAGCTGCAAGTGAAAAACTTGTAGCTCATTTGTATTAAAATATTCTGGGATTCCGTTTTATAATGTAAAATATAGGAATATAATAAATTTTATAGGTGGTGAAATCATGGGATTTAATATTACTTTATTAGCTCAGCTACTTAATTTTGTAGTTCTGTTTTTGGTTATATACCTTATATATAAATTGTTTAGATACTGGATCAATAACATTAATTGTGCTAATAATCAAAGAAAAGAAATCATTAAAAAACTTGACGATATAACGGAAAGCAATAATAGGATATTAGAGTTGCTTAAAAATAATGATAATAACATCAAAAGCTAAGGTATATTTGTTGAAAATAATAAAAATTTCTGAAACCAAAAAGCTACCTTCTTAATCTAGATACTGATAAAAAAATTAAGGAGCATTCCTGTAAGGAAATAAAATGGTCTTTGTAAAAGAAAAGCACCTCCTGTAATATACTGGGTGTCGAGCTATCTAGGCGACCGACCCCTAATTTAATCACACAGGAGGTACTTCAAAATGAATTATAAACAAAAACAAAGAATTGAGCAACTCACTGAATCAACTTTAATTATTGGAGCCGATATTGCCAAATCTAAACACGTGGCACGTGCCCAGGATTTTAGGGGTATCGAGTTGGGGAAACGCTTGGTCTTTGACAACACTAGGGCGGGCTTAACCAAGCTGATGCATTGGATTAGAACCTTGATGGTAGAGCACGGTAAGGATCATGCTCTGGTAGGTATCGAACCCACAGGACACTACTGGTTACCAATGGCTGAGTTTTTGCGCAAAGAAGGTGTACCAGTTGTAGTTGTAAATCCGTTGCATGTTAAGAGAAGCAAGGAATTAGATGATAACTCGCCCACAAAGAACGACATCAAAGATGCAAGGGTAATTGCCCAATTAGTAAAAGATGGCCGTTACTCAGAACCCAACTTACCCACAGGTGTCTATGCGGAACTGCGGGTGGGAATGGTTCAAAGGGACCGTCTTAATCAAGACCTTAACCGAGTAAAAGGTAGAATCCACAACTGGCTTGACCGGTACTTCCCCGAGTACACAAGTGTTTTCAAAGATTGGGAAGGCAAAGCATCCTTGATGATATTAAATACTTGTCCACTCCCCCGGGAAGTCATCAAAACAGGCACAGAGGCAATTGTAACCCTGTGGAAAACTGAGATTAAACGGGCAGTTGGTATAAAAAGAGCTAACAAACTAATGCAGGTTGCTAGAGAATCCATCGGACTATCCACAGGGATAGAGTTTGCCCGTCATGAAATAAGGATGCTACTTGAACAATATGACATCCTGTGCAAACAGATGGAAATCCTGATGGAAGCAGTTCAAGAGTTACTGCAACAAATACCTGGAAGCACAGAAATGATGACCATTCCAGGAGTCGGTTTGGTTACAGTAGCCGGATTTCTTGCAGAAGTAGGCGACTTAAAAGGATATGAACATGGGCAACAAATCATAAAGTTGGCGGGCCTAAACCTAAAAGAGAACAGTTCTGGTAAACACAAGGGACAATCACGAATCAGTAAACGGGGGCGCCCCCGGCTGCGGGCCTTGTTATTTAAGACTGTGTTAGTCATGGTTGCAAAAAACCGAGAGTTTAAGGCCATCCACCAATATTTAATAACAAGGCATGGAAATCCCTTAAAGAAAAAGCAATCCATAGTTGCCCTCTGTGGAAAATTGATTCGTATTTTGTTCACCATAGGCAGTAAACAAACTCCATATGACGCGGAGCAAGTATTAGGCGTTGTTCGCCAAGTTCAATTACAGGAAGCTGCTTAAGAGGCTTTTAAATACTAACACTTATTCACAATGAATTGAACAGACAGACGAAGCACGGAGAAGCCGGGAACTAAATTTTCCATACGGGCATGACCCAGCAAAGGAGCAACCCTGGCCTCCACCCCTTGAGAGGTAGAACGAAGGAATGTAAGGGCCAATTATTGGACCCCATGAGACGTGGGAGGTAAACCACAAGGGTATATGTGGAGATCCAATGTGCAGCCATAATCTGTAAAATTAGGCGTAGCCTTTGATTGGCTACACCCCCACCAACCATATAATGTAATTTATTTAAAATTATTCCTTTGAACCTTGTTTGTATGTGCTTGAAATTGTAAGAATGAGTGAGTAAATGAAAGAAAAATTTATTTTATTGAGGGAGGTGGTTTTTATGTTCAAAAGAATCAAATCGTTTGCAATTCTACTGGTAGGGTTAATGATCCTTTCAATAGGACAACCCGTAATGGCTAATGAGGGCGGGAGTAATATAGGGGTTGTAAACCCAATGGCTTATCAATACCTATTTGACTGTTCCTCTCTGTACACATTAAATGGTACTAGCATCGGTGTTTCAGGCACCACTCAGACCTATACCAATGTAAGTAAAATTACCACTACAGTCTATCTAGAGAAGAAGACTTCTAGTGGGTGGTCTGTAGTAAAGAGTTGGACAAGTAGTACAAATAGTTCCTCTTACTCAAGCACCAGCGGTAGCTATATAGGAATACCTGGTACAACATATAGGGTAAGATCTTTACACATAGCAAGCAACGGCGGTTTAACTGAAACTAATTCTTCTTACACCAGTTCCTTTACTGTAGATTAACCCTTCTTAAAGAAGTGGCCAGAATAAATAGGTTTTCTTGGTTTAATGGGCCTGTTATGGTAACAAAAACATCTCTGTCAACCCAGCATAGCTGTTTTTTACCATCCTTAAAAGTTAATAAATTTGCATTCTGTCCCTTGACATTAACTTTTTCTAATACTGCATCCTCTGTATCGTAGGATGTTGCCTGATTAAAGTCACCAATTATATTAATCTCGCTGATATTTACCAGCTCAGAATTTGTGGTTTTTAAAAATAACATAACTTTAGTAGAATCCCCGACCTTTTGAGTCATGGCTTTTTCAAGATTATACTGGCCAGTAAGGTCTGCTGGTAGCAAAACTTCATAGGGTACTTCTTTTAAGGCTTGGGCAACCTCTGGTTTCAGAGAGTTCTCCAAGTCTTTTTCTTTTTCCTGTGTACTAAAGGATATCTGGGCAGTCTGTACTTTGCCGGCAACAAAAGATTTGATAGTCTCTAAAAACTTTAAATTTAATGCGGTTCCTTCTTTTGGCAGGAAACAAAGTCCAGCTACCAGAAGAAAAACTAATGAACAAGCTATACCTGTCCATTTAGAGGTGAATTTAGGCTTAGAGTTATACTTATTGTTAAACTTTTCCCAGGCTAAATCCATATCCACGTCAGTTTCTTTTTGGGCTCGTTCCTTAAGAGATTTTTTAATTAGTTCATCAATGGAAGTATATTTATGTTCACTCAACCTTCAACCCACCTTCCGAGGTACCTATTACGTACCCTTCTTTAACTAAATGGTTTTTGATAAGAATCCTAGCTCTATATAATAGTGTTTTAACCGTTCCCTCTGGTTTTTGAATCAAAATAGAGATATCCTTTACCTTCATTTCCTGATAGTAATAAAGATGAATTATCTGTTTCATAACGGGGTCTAGAGTATCTATTGCTTTATTTACCGCAGAAATAGTATCCTTCGAACTTACCACATATTCCGGAGACTTTTCTATAGAGTCAACAATTGGGCCAATTAGCTCTATACTAACCACTTTTTTATATTTATTTAATATACTATTTACATTATTTATTGTGATTTTCTTTATCCACGCCTCAATTTTTTCTGGATCTCTTAGTTGGTCTATGTTTTGAATTGCCTTATAGATTGCTTCTTGTGCCGCCTCCTCAGAAATTGCGGCATCACCACAATAAAAATAAGCGGCTTGGAAGGCAGGCTCATAATACAATTCAAAAATTAATTTACTAAATTCCTTATTCACCTTTTTTTATTGCCTAAAATCTTATTAAATATTGACATAATAGCCCCCTGAGAGGTTTTGGTAAATTTATCTAATATTTTTACAATAATACTATTAGATTCCTCTTGTAAGCTTCCTTTTTTAAAAGGGGTAACACCAGCGTCGTGTCAGTGTTACCACCCACGCAGAATGGCGGAAAAGGAATTAATGCCAATGGCATGGGGGGAAAAATCATATGATATGCAGGAAAAATGAATGTTTTAACGTGGGTTAAATCAATACTATTTTACCAGTTATAACCTTAGCGTGGATTTTGTCGGAAATGTTGGCGGTACCCCTAAATGAAAACCGTTATATTTATTAAACCTATGGGGACTGCCTTTCAAATTTTAAAATTTTTATTATATTTTTACATATGACATTAAACGACAATAAATCTAAAGGGAAATCCAACAATTATTAGAATTTTTTAAATATTAAATTTAAAAACGGTATGATAGAGGCTATATTTTTTCTTGTTTTTTACTAATTTGTCAGGATAATTATACTATAATAAAATGACCAAGTTACGTTTTAGAAAAGGGGAGTTAGCTCTTGAAAAGGTATCTAACGAAGCAACAACTGAAGTTTCTCGACCAGGAGCTACAGTACCACCAAAAGTCAGGGCTTATTTCTGAAGCCCAAAGACTGGATATACTATCAGTCTATGAACCACAGCAACAATTAAGCTTTGTCCGCATCATCCTAACCATCGGGGCCCTTCTGGTGGGTCTTGGGATATTATCCTTTATTGCTTCAAACTGGGCAGAATTAGGTAAATTAACTAAGTTTTCCATGATCTTAACAATTTTTCTGGGTCCCTATGATCCCCGTGACTTACTACGGGGCGACCATGTCATATTGAAATATCAAATTTCAGAAATACCGGTATCCATGCTGCCATCTGAGCTAAGGGAAACCGAGAGAGATTCCTTCGAGGAAGTCTATGTGTTACTGAAAAAAAACGGAAACCATTATGATTTTAATAATGTAAAACTATATAAGCCAGATACCGGGTACTATCTCAAGGGCAAACTGCAGTATTTCAGTAAAAACCAAAGGGATCAAGAAGTTGCCCATATCGACTACAGTTTAGATAAATTCTTCGTGCCCGAAAATACCGGGATGGAATTGGAGGATAAATCCCACCGAGGGGAGTTAACTGCCAGAGTGAAGATTTTAAATGGTTATGCATATTTGATAAATGTTGAATAAAAGGCATCTTTGTAAATGAAAGGAGTTGAAGGGATTGCAGGGATATGCCGGTAGCATGTTGGAGATTGATCTTTCATCGGGCAATATAAAGACAAGAAAGGTTACCTCTGATTTTGCCAAGAGTTATATTGGGGGTATTGGCTTTAATGCCAAAATACTTTACGATGAATTGCCACCCGGAATTGACCCATTTAGTGAGGAAAACATCTTGGCCTTTGGTGTAGGTACTTTAGTGGGTTCTCCTTTCCCAACCAGTGCAAGAACGGAAGCTTCCGCCAAATCTCCTTTAACAAACCGGTTTGGCACCTCCAATTCAGGAGCCTTTTTCGGTATGCAATTAAAATGTGCCGGATTCGATGCCCTGATCATTAAGGGCAAGGCTAAAAAGCCTGTTTATGTTCTTATTGACAATGATAGAGTTGACATTTATGATGCTACCCCTTTATGGGGCAAAGAAACCTGGGATGCTATTGATAGTCTAAAATCCCAACACCAAGGTGTTGAAATAGCTATAATTGGACCAGCCGGAGAGGATTTAGTACGGTTTGCCAATATTGAAAACGGGTATTATAACGGCTGGGGAAGAACCGGCTTAGGAGCTGTTATGGGCTCAAAGCAACTCAAAGCAATAGCTGTAAGAGGAACGAAAGGAATATTAACTAACAATCCTAAAGCCCTTTTAGCAACCACCCTGGAAGCCCAGAATTTGATCAAGTCAGCGTCTTCCTATGGTGCATTCTGCCATTATGGCAGTATGTTGGCAACTATCCCCTACGGAAACTTCAAGGCCCTATCGGCTCATAATTTCAGCAAAGGAACCCTGCCAAATTGGAATGAGCGTTTTGGTAGACAAGTTGTTGATGAATACAGCAGCAGACATATAGGCTGTCAATCCTGTATCATTGCCTGCGCGCACTGGGTTGAAATTAAAGAAGGTAAATACAAGGGCACGGAACTTAAGGATATGGAGATAAGTCCCACAGTTGCCTTTGGTGGAAATGTCGGTCTTAGTCTAGAGGCAACGGTGGTGGCCAGTAAATTATGCCGCCAGAACGGTTTAGATATGCTCAGCACTGGCGGGGTTATTGCCTTTGCCATAGAACTCTTCCAAAAGGGAATCATAACCAGAGAAGACTTGGGCTACGATCTTTCCTTTGGAGATGATGAGGCAGCATTTCGGTTATTAAATGACATCGTTAAGAGGAACGGTGTTGGTAACATCCTAGCAGAAGGCACAAAAAGAGCTGCCAGCCAACTTAAGGGTTCGGAGCAATGTGCTATCCATATAAAGGGCCTGGAAGTACCTATGATTGACCCTCGTAATAGGTGGTCCACCTGGACCCTGGGATTGTTAACCAATATTAGGGGTGGAGATCATCTACGTTGTAGAAACCCCGTGGAAAATTTACGTTTCAATGAAAATAAACACGATTATATAAAAGAGCGCTTTGGCCACAAAGGGCCTATGTACGATCAATTAGATATGCCAGAAGATCTAAAAAAGGATATTATCGACCTTGATGGTGACCTCGTAGATATCGCCAAGATGTCTAAATGGGCAGAAGATCTAATAAATCTTTACAATGCCATAGGCATTTGTATTAGGCCACCGGTTTTAGAGAAGATTGGCCCCACCATCCTGTCAGAAGCCTATACGGTTCATACCGGCATTAAAATAACACCAGAAGATTTGATAAAGAGCGCCGAAAGAAGCTGGAATTTAATAAAGCTTTTTAATATCCGAGAAGGTGAAGATATCAAAGAAACCAAATTTCCTAGGCGCTTCTTTGATGAAGAATTGTATGGTAAGGTTTTAGACGAAGAAAAAGTACAAAGGGTTTTAGAGAAATACTTTGTAGCCCGTGGCTGGGAACCATCCACCGGAAAGCCCACAAAGGAGAAGCTTCGCGAATTAGGGTTGGAAGAATTACTTTTTCAAGGGGGCGATTAAGAGATGGGTAAAGTCCTACTCGTTAATCATCTAAGATGTGTGGGTTGCGGCACTTGCGAAGTGGTTTGTTCCCTTGTCCACGAGGGAATCTGTTCACCTGTCTTATCCCGTATAAGAATTGTACGGCATGAGAAAAAAGGGTACCATATTCCTATAACCTGTGCTTCTTGTGAAAAAGCCCCATGTATAGAAGCCTGCCCCATGGAAGCTATTCAAAAGGATAAAGAAACCGGCGGGGTAATCCTCCATCAGGACCAATGTATTGGTTGCAAGCAATGTATTCAGTCATGTCCCTTTGGCCATATCAATTTTAACTTTGAAAAGGGTACTGCCTTTAAATGTGATCTCTGTCAAGGAGACCCTCAGTGTGTAAAATTTTGCTGGACGCAGGCAATCAGCTTTACCTCATTAGACGCTGCCATTGATGCAAAACGACAAACCTTTGCTGATCGAATTATGAAAGAGCTTAAGCAAGAAACCTAGGGTCAACACAAGTATTAACTGCCAACAACCAAATTTGTTGGCTTTTTTTATTAATAAAACCTTGCATACCACACATACGTTTGATATACTTCAAGCCAAACGTACGTGTGGTACAAAACAGTCAAAACAGCTAAAAAAGGATGTTAAAATGAGTATTGTTACAGCTCTAGAAGTGCAGAAAAAGAACAACCAAAGATATAGTCTCTTTCTTGATGGCAAATATGCCTTCGGTGTCCATGAGGACACTCTTATTCAATTTCAATTGTTTAATATCATTGGCAAAGAACTGCCTGACTATATTATTCAGCAAATTATCCGGGCAGAAAACAAACACCAGATCATCAGTTATGCGATATCACTTCTCTCCTACCGCGCCAGAAGTAGCCATGAGTTAAGAACCCGAATGAGGGATAAGGGATATCAAGTTGCTGTTGTTGAGGAAACCATCGAAACGTTACAAAGACTGGGATACATTGATGATATTGAATTTGCTAAGGTTTTTATAAATGATCGGCAACGATTAAAAAAGGTCGGCAAAAAATTAATTCGACAAGAACTTTGGCAAAAAGGTATATCCAAAGATATCATTAATGATCTTCTTGAACAAGCAACCGATGATGAGCAGGAATATCAAAGGGCTAAAACTCTCGCCATAAAGAAAATAACATCTTATAGAAAAGATGATGAACGGACTAAACAGAGAAAATTGTATAGCTATCTTATCAGAAAAGGATATTCATTTAGCATAGCATCTTCTGTTATTAAAGAACTTTTTTCTTGAAGAGGCCGGACTTTGCCAAACAAAATAAGTTGACAAATGGCTTGATAGTTAGTATTACATACCACAATATAAAAAAGTGATGATTGGAAATAGTAGAAGCCACAAAACTTTCAGAGAGCCGAAGGTTGGTGAGATTCGGTAGTTTTTAGGTTTTGAACTCGTCCATAAACTGCGGCCCGACAATATAGGGTGTGCCGGAGTTCCACCGTTATCAGGATAGATGTCCTTGCTACCGGATGTCCAGTACTCAACCGAAGATGCATCCAGAACAGATTTTGAATATTGTGGAATACCATTGAAGCAGTTGTAAAAGCAGGGGCGACCATCATTAACGTTCCTGATACGGTGGGGTATGCTGTACCAGAGGAGTTTGGAGAATTAATCAGAAATATCCATGATTGTCTTAAAAACTTAAATGATAAGGTATTATTAAGTGTTCACTGTCATAACGATCTGGGGTTAGCCACGGCCAATACTCTTATTGCGGTAAAGAACGGAGCCGATAAGGTGGAATGTACAGGAAGGGTGAATATAAAAGTTACCTGCGGCAGTGATAAAATTTATTCGGCCCGGGCATCAGATACAAATATCATCAAGGCGAGTGCCCTGGCCTTTATTAACGGAATTAATAACATAAGTCTAGAAAGTATAAACCATTAAAGTTCAAGGTTAAATATATTGACTTATTGACACTAAGAAAAAATATGGTATGTTTGCCATAATTTAATCCACCATCCAGGTGCCCTTAAGGGGGAGAATAGGGAAGACCGGACGAAAGCAAATATTTTTCGGAAACGGCGCGGTCCTGCCACTGTAGTCGGTAAGCTGCCAGAAGCCACGGGGTTTAGACCCTGGAAAGCTCTGACCATAGCGATGACCCGATAGCCAGGAGACCTGCCAGGATGGGTTGCAATTATTTATGTGAGATGATGGAAAAATCTCCAGCCTTTTGAAGGTTGGAGATTTTTATTTTTTAATCTTAAATAAAGAAAGGATGGTATTTAATGTCTAATTCTTCATTCTCGGGAGGCTGGACAACTCGACGTCTAACTTACCTGGCCATGTTTATTGCTTTATCAACTGTAGGGGCAAGCATAAAGATTCCCAGCATTGTTTATGGGGCCAGCCAATGGTACTACTGCCACTTTAGTAGCTTCTTCTCCAGATAGGCTACCGCCAGGTACATGACTGCGGCCGCAACAATCAGTACAGTGACGCTAGTCATAACTAGATCCAGTTTAAATACCTGGCTGCCATAAACTATAAGGTAGCCAAGACCGGCTTTCGAGACAAGAAATTCGCCCATAATAACTCCTACCCAGGAAAGACCGACATTTACTTTAAGGGCAGCTATAATATTAGGCAGGCTGGCCGGGAGAATTACTTTACATAAAATTTGATATTTATTTGCTCCGAAGGTTTTTAATAATTTTATTTTGTCTTGATCCACGGTTAAAAACCCGTTGAGCAGGCTGATAATGGTAACGACAATAGAAATTAGCAGGGCCATGGCAATAATGGCAGGCTGGCCGTTACCAAGCCAGACAATGATAATAGGACCCAGCGCCACCTTAGGTAAGGCGTTAAGAACCACCAGGTATGGTTCGGATACTTTATTCAGAAAATCCGACCACCAGAGCATGATAGCAATTAAAATACCGCCTAATGTTCCTACGGCAAATCCAATAAAGGTTTCCCAAATGGTTATACCTAAATGTAGGTAAAGATGGCCATCATAATGCAGGTTTTTTAAAGTAGTAATCATACGAGACGGCTGGCTGGTAATAAAGGGGTCTATCCAGTGCATTTTAGCAGATATTTCCCATAGCACAAAAACAGCTACTAGAATAAAAAGTTGGGTGGTTAAAACTGCTATTTTACGACGTCTCACTTGTTTTAGATATGCCTGACGCTCAGGAGAAAGATTAAGTTTTGGGTTCATCTATTTCCAACTCCTTCCACACAAGGTCAAAATAGTGGCGAAAGCGATCGTCCTTCCTATTTTCCAGTGGCGGCAGGTTTGGCCTGATAAGTTCTATATTATAGATGTTTTTAACTACAGCTGGTCGCCGGGACAAGATAACAATATGGTCTGACATGGATATAGCCTCCGCAATATCGTGAGTAACGATGATCGCAGTTTTATTTTCCTTCTTTAAAATACTCCAAACTTCATCTACAACCGTTAGGCGGGTTTGGTAGTCCAGTGCTGAGAAGGCTTCATCCAGCAAAAGGATATCGGGATTAACTGCCAGGGTACGGATCAACGCGGCACGCTGGCGCATACCTCCTGATAGCTGGTTAGGGTAATGGTGTATAAAATCTTCCAGTCCGTAGGTCTTTAACAGGCGTTCTACATTACTGCAGGCTACCTTTAAATCCTGCCCTTGTATTTCCGGGCCGATAAGGCAGTTACTTAAAATTGTACGCCATTCAAAGAGATGATCCCGCTGTAACATGTATCCCACTCTGCCGTTAACTTTTACCTCTCCTTTAGAGGGTCTGATGAGGCCGGAAATTATATTTAAAATAGTAGACTTCCCACAACCACTGGGGCCGACAATACTTACAAATTTACCGCTGAATACATCAAGGGAAATGTTGCTTATGGCCTTGGTCTCACCTTCAGGTGATTGAAAGTTCATAGCTATGTCCTGTAAGCTAACTTTTATTTTTGTCATTCTTATTATCACCTCTTGAGCACAAAACGGCAGCTTTGTAACTGCTACCGTTCTGATCAGGATAATAGGTTATTTTTTTGAGATAACTGTTTTTTCAGCATACTCGTGTGTTATTAGGACATTAGGTTCCACCGGCTTATCTAATTCTCCGGCCACCTGAATAATCTCTTGCAGGTAATTGAAGGCTTGGTTATCCATTACCGGATTAGTGTTCCAGGTGTCCTGGGATTTGTAGCGTTCAATGACCGCTGCCAGGAGGTCCAGGTCGGTGTCAGGGAAGAAGGGCTGAATGGAGGATGCAATTTCTTGCGGGCTGTGATTAGCAACCCAGAGCTGAGCTTTGTATAGGGCATTGGTAAACTTCTGGATGACTTCAGGATTTTTTTCCATGAAACTATTTTGCGCCATGTAAACGGTGTAGGGAATTTCGCCGCTGGACTGGCCCAAGGAGGCCACTACGTAGCCGGCCTTTTCTTTTTCCATTAGGCTGGCAGTAGGTTCAAAAAGGGCTACATAGTCACCGGTACCACCCTTAAAGGCACCTGCGGTGGCAGTAAACTGCAGGTTAGTTATTATATTAACGTCTTTACCCGGAGTGAGACCGTGTTTTTTCAAGACATATTCTAGTACCATTTCAGGAACACCACCAGGACGTCCACCGATAATAGTTTTACCTTTCAAATTTTCCCACTCAAATTCGGGTTCCTGGTTTCTTCCCACCAGGAAAGAACCATCTTTTTTGGTAAGTTGGGCAAAATTAATAACATAATCTTGCTTTTTCTGGTTATATACATACACTGTGGCTTCCGGCCCGGCCAAACCGATGTCGGCAGCATTGGAAAGTAATGCAGTCATTACTTTGTCTGCACCTTGGCCGGTTGTGAGTTCAATATCCAGACCCTCTTCTTTAAAGAAACCTTCATTGATGGCCACGTACTGAGGAGCATAGAAAATGGAGTGTACAACTTCACAAAGTCGAACCTTGGTCAATTCTCCGCTGGTTTTACCGGTATCATTTGTACAGCCGCTAAATACTGCAAGGACTAGGGACATAAGTGCTATGACAACTAGTATGCTTTTAAATTTTTGCAATACTATCCCTCCTTGTTTTGTCTAGGATCAGACAAATTAGCAAACTTACCTCTGCTTTTTGTTTTTATTATATGGTTGATATCCAAACACTGTGATTTAGCGGCAGCAGGTAATATTAGTTAATTTGAAGAATAAATTATTCCTTCAGAACAAAAAACCTCCTGCAACTTTTTTACCAAGGTAAAAGTGATGGAGAAATTCAAAAGCTAATGGGCATAGGCAGTACATCTACTATTCGGAATCACCGTTTTGTATTAAAAGACAAAGAACGTCAAGCCAAATTAATCCTTGCAATAATGGAACTCTTAAAGGATAAGCACAGTCAGCAGGATAAACGACAGTCCAGTAATTTGCCCTTGCAAAAAACAGTTAGAATAACAAATAATCACTACCATAAGAGATCCAAATGGGATGGAGGAAAAAGATATGGATCGTAGAAAAGAATTAAAGCAACAGTATAAGCAAATGAAAACGGAGGGCGGGGTATATCAGATCAAAAACACAAAAAACCAGAAGGTGTTAGTAATTGCCACTCCAAACCTAAAAACTATGATTGGCAGAAAAGTTGAGTTGAGAGGAGGAGGACACAAAAATAAACAACTTCAAGAGGACTGGAATACATTTGGTGAAGAGGCCTTTGTTTTTGAAGTATTAGAGGTTTTAGAAGAAAAGGAAGAGGGGTTCTTTGATAAAGCTGATGAGTTGAAAAAACTCGAAAAAAAATGGCTCGAAAAGCTCCAACCCTTTGGAGAACACGGATATAATAAAATATCTAAAAGAGAACAAGCTAAGTAAAAGAAGAATTAAATAATTTTTAAAATAGAAAGAGATAATATATGGATGAAATTGTCACAAAATCTTCTTCAACAGTTAAATCGCCATCAGAAACAAGCATAGAAGAGGGTAATTCTCAAGGGCAACATTTAGATAGCCAACCTGTATGGCGCTCAATGCTTGTTTTTCTCGTGCCGCTGATTCTTAGTAATATACTACAGTCAGTGGGACAACTGGTTGGTACTATTGTTGTAGGCAGATGGCTCGGAGTAAACGCCTTAGCCGCAATTTCAGCCTTCTTTCCTCTATTCTTTTTGCTCGTTTCTTTCACCATTGGCATAGGGGCTGGTAGCTCAATCCTGATCGGGCAAGCCTATGGTGCACGTAACGAAGAGAGGATGAAGGCCGTCGTCGGGACAACACTCACATTTACCTTCCTACTTGGCCTGACACTGACCTTAATAGGCGGCATCTTTACCCGAGATATACTGAATTTAATGGGAACCCCAGCAAATATCATCGACACCAGCGTCCACTATGCACGAATCTTGTTCTGGTCTATGCCAGTCATGTTTTTATATTTTGCCTACACAACTTTTATGCGAGGTACAGGTGATTCCAAAACTCCCTTCTACACATTGATCGTCAGCACCATACTGGACCTGGGCCTGTTACCATTTTTGATCTTTGGGTGGTTGGGAGTGCCAAAGTTTGGCCTATATGGTGCAGCCTACGCATCGGTAGCATCGACGGCGATTACATTTGTTTTAATGCTGATTTATCTTAACAAAACCAACCATCCATTACAATTTGATGCTTCCGTAAGGCAGCACCTTAGAATAGATTTTGGTTTATTAAAGTTGCTACTCCGCCTCGGCATTCCATCAAGTATTAACATGATACTAGTATCGCTTTCAGAAATAGCGGTTATTACATTTGTAAACCGATTTGGTTCCGATGCCACCGCAGCTTATGGCGCTGTAAATCAGGTCGTAAGTTATGTACAGATGCCAGCGATAAGTCTGGGCATTGCCGTATCCATCTTCGCCTCACAGTCCATCGGGGCAAATCGGCTTGATCGGCTAAAAGATGTGATTAGAGCCGGGGTTTTACTCAACTACTTTATCGGCGGAATAATCGTTTTATTGGTTTATCTGTTTTCCCAAGATATTTTATCCTGGTTTTTAACAAGTAAGAACACTTTGCAGATTGCCCATAGTCTCCTTATTATTACTCTATGGAGCTATTTAGTCTTTGGACACGCTCAGATTATTACTGCTACCATGCGTGCCAGCGGAACTGTCCTCTGGCCAACAGTGTTCAGCGTGCTTTCTATATGGTGTGTCGAGGTGCCAGTGGCCTACGGCCTGTCCAATTTTACTAGCCTTGGCATTCAGGGAATATGGATAGGTTATCCTGTGGCATTCCTTGTCAATCTAGTTTTACAATATACGTACTATAGGTGGTCATGGAATAAGAAGCGTATTACAAGACTTATCCATTAAAACCATGGGGCACTTTAGCTATCAATAGCTAAAGTGCCCGTTGATTAATATACTGATGCATTTTTAACATTAAATCCTACATAAGCCAGGCCTTATTGTTCATATATATTAATAAATTTTTCTAAGAAGGTTTTTGTCAGAAACGGGTCAAATTGTGTTCCGCTGTTTTGTAAAACCTCTCTTTTGGCTTCTTCCACACTAATGGAACGCTTATAAATCCTATCGTGTGTCATGACATCAAAGGAATCCACAATTGCCAACAATCTGGCCATATAAGGGATTTCTTCCCCCTTTAACCCTCTGGGGTAACCATTACCATCCCAGCGTTCTCGCAAGGCCAAAATCGCTTCGGCAGCAACAGCTTCGCCTATGGACTGAGCCATTCTATAACCAATTTCACTATGTGACTTTATGATTTCCCACTCTTCGTGTATTAGACTACTGGGCTTTAAAAGTATTTCTTCGGGAATTGCAACCTTACCAACATCATGGAGGGATACTAATAGCATAAGATGGTTCATTTCCGGCGAGCCTGCCTTAACACCCACTAATTTAGCAAACTTTACGGCCATATCCCTTACTCTCTCAACATGTCCCTGGGTTTCAAAACCTCGCTCTTGCTGTACTTTTTCAATATTCATGATGATCTTATGGCGAACAGCCTTGCTTTCCAGTAATTTATTTTTGTACATTTTATTTTCTGCCTGGCCAAAGATCTTACAGAAATTAGTATCTAAAGAATCTACCGTTGCCGTTCCCATTGCCACACTAATGGCAATAGGATTCCTCCCGGAATGCTGGCAAAGATTATTAATCCTAGTGACAACCTCCTGACAAAACTTCTCGTTGGTGTTGGGGAGAATAATGAGAAATTCATCCCCACCCCAGCGGGCCACGACGTCTGTTTTGCGACAGCTCTTTTTCAATACATTGGCTGTATCAATAATTAGTTGATCACCTTTTTCATGTCCAAAAACATCATTAATTAACTTTAGGCCGTTTATATCTGCCAGAATAATGCTAAAGGGAAGATTCTCGGGATGAAGCATCTCAGGAATCACTCTGTCGATGTAGGCCCGGTTATATAAACTTGTAAGACTGTCATAAAAGCTTAAATATTCTATCTGAGCATCTGACTTAATTTTTTCGGTGACGTCCGTAAGAATTAGAAACAGGATCTCCTCGTGATTATCCTCCTGGCCGATAAGCTTGTATTCAACATTGATATTTTTATCATTGATAAACAGTGTATGGGGAAGTTTGCTTAGAAGAGAATCTTTTTCTTCAACGTCATTGGAATTAAAGATGGATGATAAAGTTTTCTCAATTTGTATTCTGGTAGGGAAATCACTCCCAGTATCAATTAACAAATCAACTATATTTAAATTGCAAATTTTTCTACAAAAAATCCGAATACACTCCGCACTGTATTCCTTATCTACTATTAAATCTTTCCCACAGGTTAAGAAACCTTGATTTGCGTTATCCAGTAAATTTTTAATCTCGTATTCACGTTTCTTTAATACCCTTCCTTGGGTGTCACTTATCTTAAAAATTTTTTTAGAGACTTTTAGAAGCTTTTCATACTCCAATATCAGTTCTTTATACTTGGGTAGTAAAACACTGTCCTTATAAGCTGGGTTATTAAGATCTTTTTGACACGTCAGGAGAAGTTGCATTTCATTTTGAAACACTTGTTCATAGTGGCCTCTCATGCAATCATCCCTTCAATTTAGTTTGTATTAGCTTATTCTAAAACCTATTACCGTAATATCATCTCTTTGAGGCTTTTCACCCATGTAATTCAATAATTCATTAAGAAAGACTTTGCCCTGTTTAGATAAATCCCTGTTGTTACAATGCTCTATCATGTTCAGAAAACGATTTTTCCCAAAGGAATAGTCTTTTAAGCCACCGTTTTGATCAAGGTAGCCATCCGTTGTCAGGTAGAAAAGATCCCCGCTCTCTATATCTATTTTGGAATTAGTATAGGGGTAGTCCGGAGCAGTACGAATATAGCCGATACTCTTTTTATTTCCTTGAATAATCTCTATGCCTTTACTGTTTCGTATAAAAAGGGACATTTTAGCTCCCGCAAAGATGAGGTGGTTAGAACCATCAAAATAGCATAGACCAATATCCAACCCATCGTCAGTAAGGGCATCCTCCGTTTCCTGATTCAATGTCTGTTTGATTAAAACATTAAGCTTCTTAAGAAGTAAAGCCGGGTCGCCCTTAGTGTTAAGGTCGGCAATCTGATTTAGTATCGAAACAGTTAGCATAGTCATAAACGCCCCGGGGACACCATGTCCGGTACAGTCTCCAACAGCCACAAGGTAGTCTTTATTGAATTTTTTAGTCCAGTAAAAATCTCCGCCCACCAAGTCCTTTGGTCGCCACAGCAAAAAGTGATCTTTAAACAAGTCCGTCAGTTTCCCGGGAGAAGGTAGAGTGGATTCTTGAATTCTTTTAGCGTAATCTATGCTGTCCATTAGTTTACTATTTTTTTCAAACAGCTCTTTGGTTCTTTCAGTTATCTTTGCTTCAAGTTCCTGATTTAACTGCAATGTCCTTTTATAAGGATTTGCCAGGTAGCGTGAGATTAAGAAAAAGAAGATCGTGATAGCAATAAGGGTAATTCCCGTTGCGGATAAAGTATTGAATTTGATAGTATTTAACAAGGAAACTGATTCACTTCTGGGGATTTGTACCAACAGTTTCCAATCGGAAGATTTTATCGGATAGCTTATGATATCAACGAGGGCCCCCTTAGAATCTTGGTATTCCAGTGTAGAGGAAACTTTATGACTTGAATCTATATTCCTAAGGAGTGTGCTGGCAATCTTCATAGGTAAAATCTTACTAATATTTTTGCCATTATGATTAATATTATCAGAGAGATAAATATTCCCTTTATTATCTACTAACCATAGATCACTCTTTTCACCGTACTTAAAACTTTGAAAGTCCTTGGACAACTCCCCGAGACTCAAACCCACACCTACCACTGCCAGTGGTTTTTTAACATCACCCATTAAAGCGTTGACAAAGACAAAGGTATCTTTTCTTTCGTTATTGTAGTCTATCACCAAAGAAACCGGTTTGTTTGATTTTGTTACATCAAAAAACCAACTATCATCAGGATCATTTTCTAACATGGTATCAATTATTTGGCAGTTCTCATCCCAGTAGTGTTTTGTAACATTGCTGACTATAAAGGAATTGCTGTAGTCATGTTCCCTGGCCAGTTTTGCTATTCTTAACAATGAGTTTTGTTCAGCAACCTTATTTTTTTCTGCACTTGAAACCCAGTTGATTATTTCGGGATCCTTTGCAAGTAAAATAGACGTTTCCTTAGCCCGTTCAATTCGTCCATCTATTTTAGCAGAAATTGCTTCGGCAATATTAACTAAGTCCTTTGTTTTAAGTTTGTTGACTATTTCCTTTTCTGTAATAGTATAGGCAATGGCCCCTACCAGCAACATAGAAAATACTATAATCACCGTAGCAAAAATAGTAATCTTCATTACACTGGCATCCAGCATAGAACTTATTCTGACAAATTGGTCCTTTTCATTAAGCCCTTTGTTCATTACGGTTACTCCCAAAATTTTAAATTATAGTTTAATACGATTTATGCTGCACAGATATCGGAAGAGAAAAATAAAAGGTACTTCCTTTGTTGACCATGCTGTCTACTCCAATGTAGCCACCATGTTTAATGATTATTTGCTTGGCAATGGCTAAACCTAAGCCAGTACCACCAACCTTTTGGGACTGAGTTCCTTTAAAGAAACGATCAAAGACAAAGGGGAGGGACTTTTCATCAATTCCGGACCCGCTATCTATTACTTTTATGATGACTTCTCCATCTTTTTCAGCGTTCTGTATTTGACACTGAATGCGAATAGTACCGCCTGTGGGAGTGTATTTAACTGCATTATTTATTAAGTTGACCATCACTTGATCAATGCGGGCAGGGTCAACATTCATTATAATGTGATTGTCTGGGGTAAGGTTTTCTATGGGGTCAATCATAAAGTTTATACCTGAATTTTTAAAGTCTAAGGCAAATTTCCGTGTTATATTTGCCATTAAATCTTGTATAGTAACTTCCTTAAAATTAAAACTTACCTGGTTAGCCTCCAGCTTCGATAACTCAAACAGATCTTCAACCAACTGGTTAACAAGCAAGGTCTTATCATAAATTAAATTTAAGTATTGCCTATCGGGTTCTATTACGTTATCAAGCATTGCCTTAAGATATCCCTGAATGGAGGTCATAGGGGTACCTAATTCATGAGAAATATCAGAAACCAGTTGGCGCCGGGATTCTTCCAGTTGACGTAGATTTTCATTTACTTTGTTTAAATGGCTTTCATGATTTTTTAAAACCCTACCCTGAATATCACTGATTTTAAATATTTTAGCGGTAACCTTTAACAGTTTCTCATAACTCTCTACTAATTCTTTGTATTCTGGGTATAAAGCACTCTTTTGTACCTGCTCGCGGTTCAATTTCTCTTTGGCTACCTTTAACACATCAAACTCTTTGTCAAAAAGTACTCTTGTATTATCCTGTAATATTTTTTTAGCCATTTACAATCTCCCTCTACAACTAATTATCCTCCCGAGGAATAATGTAGAAGGGTAAATTTAAGTCCTCTTTAAATTCCTCCGCACATTCAAGCTCACTTTCGTTATCTTGGTTATAATACCAATTGAGGGATAACTGCTTGCCAGCCAGATAAGCCTTATCTAGTTTTTCTAGCAGCATCATAATACACTTGGAACTACTGGTATTAATATAGGGTAATATAAAATCTACTTTTACCACTACCTCAGTATTTAATTGTATAAGATAATTATCAACCCAATTAAAGATAGGCTCATAGAATTTAAAAGCGTTTTCGGGATAAGATTGCCCTTGCAAAAGAAGTATGTTTTGTTGAGGGTCAAAGTACACCTCTGGGGTGCTTTTAGAACCCTCTATGAATAATTTATCCATGTATTTACCCCCCTAAACCACAGCCTTTAATGTAAAAAATAAGAAATTGTCATCAATGGTTGTAATTGAATATTCAAGGGGCAGACTTGCCTTTCTGGCAATATCAACAAGACCAATACCTGCACCCAAGCTATCCGGAGAAATGTCTTGTCTCAATTTCTCTTTATAAAGCTTCTTTAATGCTACTTTGTCCAATGGAATCAGTTCATCAATAATCCCAGTTAGCACTACTGCATCTTTCTGCTCAACGATATTCCCAGAGCAAATATAATTGCCAGTTTCGGTTTTGCCAATGGTTACCATACATGAGTTAGCAATTCGTTCGTAATGGGGTGATTCTTTTTTGATTTCGCAATAGTTTTTAATGTTTTGGGTTTGTTCGATGAAGATGGAGAAAACATTATACACATCATTCTTGGGACGATCTTCTGTTTCAAGATATTTCTTTACTGCTTCACCCAGTTCCTCAATAATACTCTGCGAAAACCTTCCCGAAAAGCTAATAAGAAGACCATTATTGCTAAGAATTTTTTGCAGCTCAAATAAGTTGTTACTAATCAACTGAAATACCCCCCTGTTTTGTTAATTAACTGGAAATATAAAATGTTAACCAATAAATTTATAGCCAATACCACGTATATTTAAAATTCGTTCTGGCTGAGAAGGATTAGACTCTATTTTTTTACGAATATTACTAATATGAACCATTACCGTCCTATTGTCACCGATACTATCTAATCCCCATACTTTTAAGTAAAGCTGTTCAGTGGAGAATATTTGGTTCGGGTGTTGGACCAGAAAGATAAGTAGTTGGAGTTCCTTAGCAGAGAGGGTTACTAGATTGCCGTCTAGCCGAACCTCAAAATTTGCCATATCAATTTCTAAATTACCATATTTTATGACCTGACGATTCACTATTTTGCGAGATGATGCTATCCTACGGAAGATGGGTGCGCGCCTGAGACTGGCCTGCACCCTAGCCATTAGAACGTCTGGGTCAAAGGGTTTAGTGATAAAATCATCTGCACCCAACTCTAAGCCTTCAATGATGTCTTTAGAATCTTTTTTACAACTGATAAATATTATAGGTACATTTGAATACTTTCTTAATTCCTGACAAACAGAATAACCATCTACACCTGGCAAGAGTATATCCAATAAAATTAAATCTGGCTGCTCAAGCTCGTATATTTCTAATGCTCTTATACCGTCCTGGGCCATAACAACTTGGTAGCCATGCTTACTCAGGTAAAGTCTTAGAAGTTCCCTAATGCCTAGGTCATCTTCCACGATCAGAATCTTTTTAAGCATTTGAAAGGCCTCCAAAAAATTCTACAACATGTGACTAGTTACTTTATTTTACATTTATATTTAATCTCCTTTATAAAGAAGGGCTTTTTATAAATATCTTAGAATACATGGTGTGCTAAGAGTATATAAAAATAGTTTAAAATAAATTTAAACTATTTTTAAAGATTATTTTAAGTTTTTTTTGCAAGAGTTTTACAAAAAACAGTATTTTTCTCGGCAAAGGATGTCAGCTAGGGGATTGGGTCCATTGGTTTATTGTGCACTCATACATAGGGTGGGTTTCGATAGTCTAATTATGTTGGCTGGGCAGGGAGGGTACTCCTGTTAACATAAATATTTATGATTGTGGGTTGGAGTCAATAAATAAACACTACTAAATATATCATGGCTAAAAATATTGATAAAATCATCAACGGGAAGGCTATTTTCATGAATGCCAGGAAACCAAGATGATAGCCTCTTTTTTCAACCATCCCGGCCACAATTACGTTGGCAGCAGCCCCAACCAGTGAGCCATTTCCACCAAGGCAGGCCCCCAAGGCTAAGGACCACCACAGGGGATCTAAATTTGCAATACCACCGATCTTACCCATTTGCTGCAAAAGCGGGATCATTGTTGCTACAAAGGGGATGTTATCAACAAAGGTTGAAGCAATGGCAGAAAGCCATAGTATTAGAAAGCCGGTAGTTACGATTTCACCACCCGTTAAGTGTAAAGCAGATTCAGCTATCCAGTGAATAACTCCTGCCTCTTCCAAAGACCCCACAACCACAAACAATCCCACAAAGAAGAAAATAGTGGGCCATTCTACGGCTTCCAGTACATGTTCTGGTTCTTCTCTAGTCATTAGAAGCAATAGCACCGCTCCCCCAAGGGCAATTGTTGCAGTGGGCATATGAAGAATGGAATGAAGCGCAAAACCAAGTATTGTTAACCCCAATGCTAGCAGGCATTTGGTTAGGAGTTTTCTATCCTTTAGCTCATCCTGAGGGTTAAATTTCATAATTTTAGCCATTAATTCTGGGGCTGCCTGTATTTCCTTACTGTAAACAAAGCGTAATATCAATATTGTAATGATAAAAACAACCACCGCGATGGGAGCTAAATTAAAGATAAAATCCATAAAAGACAAGCCTGCAGGGCCACTGATCATAATATTGGGCGGGTCACCAATCAACGTGGCGGTTCCTCCAATGTTGCAGGCTAAAATCTCAGATACGATAAAAGGAACAGGATTCACCTGTAATTGCTTACAAATTGAGAAGGTAACAGGGACCACCAGCAGTACTGCAGTGACATTATCCAAAAAAGCAGAAGCAAATGCTGTGATAATTGATAAGGAAACCAGTAGTTTCGTAGGTTCTCCCTTTGCTAAAATGGCAGCTTTGATAGCAAGATACTCAAATACACCGGTTCTTCGTGTAATGGCCACTATAATCATCATTCCCACCAGCAGACCTATGGTGTTCCAGTCAATATATTGAATTGCCTTTTCCTGGCTTACCAAGCCGGCGAAAAGCACAACCACTGCCCCAGCCAGGGCAACAACGGTCCGGTTAATTTTCTCTGATACAATAAAAGCATAGGTTAGAATAAAAAATGTTGATGCCAGGATAAACTGACTTCCCAAAACTATCCCCCCAAGTTAATCTAATAGAAAAGAACATTTTAGTTGTTATTGTTTGATTACTTTCAGATGCTTATACAGGTACATATATGGATAGTTGTCATAGACATCCTAAAACAATTAGCTACCTGGAGGAGGAAACCTCTGACAAGTTATAGAGATAATTTTCAATATTCATTCCTCAAAAGAATGATGCTCCCCCAATAAATCTATTTACATTAAAAAGGAGTTTAGTATAGATGCCAAGACGAATAAAAGAAAAATCAAAATTAACCCTGGTGGTTCTCAACATATCAACATAGCACAGAAAATGGAATCTTTGAAACAAAGCAAAGAATTATACCGAATATTAGTAGATCAAGCTGGCGTAGGCATATTTGTAACTGACTACGATTACCACCTAACAAACGTAAATCCTTGGATTTGCATAATGTTTGGATATACCAAGGAAGAACTCATAATGGGCCTTGGTATGTCTATTGTTCATTCCATTGTAATGTCAAGCAACGGTACAATTTCTGTAGCTAATAATCCAGGTGGTCCTGTGCGAAAAACTTCTTTAGTTGTTTAAAATGTGAATGCACTAATTTCTATCATTTCAAAAATAGAGATGAAGCCAAACAAACAATTTTTGAATATATAGAGGTTTATTATAACCGGCAAAGGCGGCATGCAGCCTTGGGTTGGTTTACTCCATTGCATACAAGAAGCAATTATGTTTGGATCTTGCGGTATAGGTTTAATTTGTGCATAGGGAAGCCATAAATAGCGTTTATGCCGCGAAAGCCTCTTGATGTGGGGTAGCACCCCTCTGGTAGAATCTTGAAGGTGGAAAACCGCCTTAGCAATAAGGTTATTTCCACCTGATATAAGGGTGTCCAGAAAACCGAGAATGCCTCAGTGACCATGTTTTAAAAAACATATTCACAATATTGAAAAGAGAAATACACTGTGCTATAGTAACACAAAATCTATTTGCAACATGAATATAGTTGAGGTGTAGTTATATATGACTAACAATATAAATATAAGCCTTCCAAGTGACCGGCTTATTGAAGCTCAGTTACTTCTGTTATTGCAGTTAAAACCTTCTCATGGTTATGAACTTATTCAGAGACTAAATGATTCAGATTTTACCCTTGGAGAAGTAGATCCAGCAACAGTATACCGACACTTAAGACGTATGGATAAGGATGAACTTGTTAAATCTCACTGGGAGACTGGTCCATCAGGACCTGGAAGGCGCCTCTACACCATCACAAATAATGGAGAGGCATTGCTAGGCCAATGGACAGAAAGCATTAGGCACCAGAAGGAAAAACTAGAGAAGTTCATAAAAATATATGAACAATATAACTCGTAGGTCAATGGGGGTAACTGGAGATGGCTAACAATAATTGCTCTTTAAAGATAATTAATGCTGGGGCGTTACACAGGGTTATTGGAAATTGCATAGAGCTATTCTTATCAAAAAATCCTAGGATAACACTAGAAATGGAAGTGGTTGGTTCAAGGGAAGGTGCTAAAAGGTTACTCTCCGGTGACAAATATGACATAGTAGCTCTTGCTGATCAAGCCCTATTTGCAGAACTATTAGTGCCCGAGCAAGTTGATAATTATTTTGTTTTTGCTACGGATCAAATTGTGATTGGGTATGACCGCTTTTCTAAAGGCAGCAAAGAAATTCGCCCAGAAAACTGGGCTGACATCTTACTTCAACCCGAAGTAAGATTTGCCCGTTCGGATCATAACCTTGACCCCTGTGGCTATAGAGCTTTAATGGTTTGGCAACTGGCTGAAAAATTCTATAATCGGCCCGGTCTGTCCAATGAACTGGAGAAAGCCTGTATTCCCTACACTACCTACCCAAAATCAATGGATTTAGCTGGAGCTTTACTTGAAGGAAAAGTTGACTATGCTTTTCTATATTCTTCAGAAGCAAAGCAACTTGGTTTTCCCTACATAAACCTGCCTTCCAAGATTAATCTTTCTAACCCAGCACATGCAGATTATTACGACCAGGCTTCTATATCTGTTGAAAGTAAAATTCCTGGCAAAAACATAATTATTCATGGTAAACCAATAGAGTTTGCCGTGGGACTTGTTAAGACAACACAGAATCCAGAGTTAGCTCAAGCCTTTATTGACCTTCTTGCCGGGCCGGAAGGACATGCCATATTAGAGGAATGTGGTTTGATTCCCTGCTAAGTATGAGTAGATTCAAAAAACATTTTTTGACAGGTGCCAATTGAATAGAATGAACTCAGAGAATTCACTAGAAAAGAGATCTAATTCAAAAAGGGCATAGCAACATCTACAAGTTGTAAGCGGACACGAAATCCACTCATTCGTAATACAAACTTTTACCAGAAAGTGTCTACCACAGAGGGATAGAATTATTAATTAACTATTCTGATAATTTAAAAATGGTATAACTTATATTAGTTTTTATATATATGTAAGTAAGCTTAATATTTATTTTGTATGTGTTATATTATTAATTTTTATTTGCAATTAACGCTGCGGTATTTAATTATTTATTAATGCCATTGAGTAATTCAATGGCATTTTACTGATTTGCAGTTAAAAGGAGGGGGGGAGGGGTATGAAATACATTAACGGAAAATAGGCTTTTCTTTCAATGAATTTTGTTTAATATTAACATTATATATAAAATAGAAACTAATATTATCAGATTACACGATGCAAATATAAAGCTATATAGACAATATTTATTAAAATAATTCCAGAAAGCATACTGTGTTGTAGAGTGAGATTATTCTAATAAGTAGTAAGGATATATTTATACTTAACTAATTGATAGTATCATGCAAGTTAAATTAATTAACATAATCTTACAAATGGCCCGAGATATTATTAGGATAGGTTTATACACATTAAAATAGAACTCAACACAAACGCTAACGAATTAGCAAAGCAAACCAGAAACCGACTATTATCTTTATTAACCATAGATAATTGATACTAGAATCCCATAAGCTAAAGGGCTAACAACATAGACAAAAGAGTTGGCAGCCGAGCCCCCCTTAAAGCCTCTTTTTTACTCTAGTTAACATAATATGTATTATCGGAACCAATTTAACAAAAAAGCCTTTCTACTAAAAGCCCTATCTTCCAAGGTTATCAGGCTTTAAGAAACCTATTCATTTGATTAAAGTGCCCCTCAAAGCAGAATCGGTAATAAAAGCACCGTTTGGACTGAAATCCCTCGAAAATTATAAATCCTTTTGATAAACCCGATATCTTTTACTTACTTGGCCTCCCACGGCTGAAGTAATAATTCTGTTCATATCTTTATTTGTATCCATAATCAGAGATAACTCAGCCTGTTGATAGCCCTTTCTCAGCATGGTTCTTCTTGCTCTGTCTATTAATAAAGCCACTACTCCACGGCGCCTGTATTCCGGACTAACTCCCAAAACCCCAACACGTAAGAGTTTACTCCTTGTAAAAGGAAGATTGAAACCTGAACGTCTGGCTGCACGTATCCTAGGCCCTGCATCAGGCATCATTAAGCATACTCCTACAGGCTTGTTGTCAACCTCACAAAAGATTAATAGCTCAGGGTCAGTATTACCCCTGAGACCGGCTATAAAGCTTGCTGCTTCTTCCTGGTCCATGGGAACAAATCCCCACTGATTGGTCATGGTTTCGTTATGAATAGCTGCTAATTTTTCCCCTTCTCTCCAGGGATTATTTAAATTAACAGGACGTATCCTTATATTGGGAATCCTGGCTGCCCTTTTGGCTACAGAGGCCAGTTTAGCATCTATTTTTGTAGAATAGGAATAAGAGTAAGAGTAAAGTCCTAATATTGAATAAAATCCATTTTCCTCCATGAGTCTTATATAATATGGTGGATTATACGGCATCATAAATAAGGGAGGTTTTTCAAACCCCTCTACCAAAAACCCGACCTGCTGTGAAGTATTTAACGTTGCCGGACCCTGAATTATATTTTTTCCCCTATCAGATAGACTTTGGCTAGCTGCTTTTATTAACTCCCCTGCTACCTCGGAACTATCAATAGACTCGAAACAACCAAACAAGCCCACCCTTTTATCTGCCAAAAGATCATCTGTAATTGCCGCGATACGGCCAACAGGCTTATCATTATCTAAGGCCAAAAAACACTCATACCGAACGTGACGCAAGATAGGATTAGACTGAGGGTCAAACATTCTGCCATGGTCCGCCCAGGGGGTCCAAAGTGGATCCTTGCGATATATTAGCCAGGGTAATTCCAAGAATTTTTGCCAATGGCCAGGTTCCTTAACTTTGATAATTTTTAACAAAATGATACCTCCAAAATTCTAGTTGCTTCATTTTATGTATCACCCTGCAGTATTGTGCAGATAACCCCTTGAGGAATTCCAATAACCGTCCCTAAATTATGATAAAACCCTTCTGTACCTCCGCATATCATGATTTCCAAACAAGGTACCCGCACTAAATGTAACCGGAAACTGACCATGCACATGCCTGTAGTACCATATCTTACCCCTGTAACGGAGCTCTGTAGGAGGTAGTTTCGTAAAAGTATCATTTACCCGGTTGCTGGCAGCTACTACTCTATTATAATTATAGGTAGCGGCAAAGTATCACAACAAAAAGGATAGCCCCCCGAAAGACCTAGGGGGCTACCTAATGGTATTTTTTTGATAACTAAAATAACTATTTTTGAACGTCACAACCGCCGTAGCCGTAACCACCACTACCAAAGAGTAACAGGATCAGAATTAAGAAAATGATGAAAGAGGAACTGGTACCATATCCTCCAAATCCATAACCCATAATATAACCCCCTTTCTAATATTTCTTATTGTGGTAACTTTCGTTACCTCTCCTTTATAATATGACTGCTTCCCAAAAGTGTTACTTTTCCCTTACGATGACTTCCCAAAGTATCCTAGACCATAATAGGTGAAATCATCCGGGGCCTCCGAGGTTATACCATAAAACCAGTGCTTCTGGGGTGGGCTACCAGCCACTGAGACAACACTAGAAATCCAATGGATTCACTCACTTGATTTAGTATATTACCGTTCCTTTTAGCGTGACACTTAAAAGTATAAGGAAATTATTATATTTTTAAGCTGAAATAAATTCTCTTTCTCTTAAAGCAGAGGAAGTTGAGAGAATAATTATATTACTCTATTCAAAAGTTAGTCAGCTTTTTCTAACCAAATAAAAAAGGCTGATTTTGTAACAAATATTTTATAGCTGCATAGGATGAATTATGGCAAATGCCAGAATAAATATGCAGAGGAGGAATTTATATGGGTTATGGTCATGGCGGTGGTTATGACAGCGCAGGCTGTGGCGGGTTCTTAAATCCCTATTCCCCATCCTTCATCATTTTCTTAGTGCTAATCCTGCTGTTCTTTGGCGGTTTTGGCTATGGTGGATACGGCTCTTACGAAAAGTAAACAATCCGGTCCATTCATGTAACTCCAAAGAAACCCAAACCGCCAGTTTGGGTTTCTTACGTTATGTGTTATGCATAGGCATACTCTCTTTTTGCCGCCATTTCAGCAATATGGTCCGCCATTCTGGCCGCAATGGCCATCACCGTTTCAATGGGATTACACCCGCCGGAGTTGACAAAGACACTGGCGCTGCAGATATACAGGTTCGGGATATCATGACTGCGGCAGAAACCGTCCACGACTGAAGTAGACGGATCATTACCCATGCAGCAAGTTCCCAGCATGTGACCGGTATCTGGGATGACAAAGGCCGGTTCGCCGCCCATCGCTCCCAATATCTCCTCAGCTTTTTTTACCCCATAGGCAATCAGCTTATTGTCATTCTCACCATAGCTGAAAGTAACAATCGGCCTTGGCATTCAATACATTTACTTGTATGAAGTCCTATTTATTTATCTAAAGGCTTGGCATAAGTCAAGTTTTCTTTATTTGGAGCTTTTGAAACTTTTAGATTAGAAAATAAGTTACGAACCCCTTCTCGTCTTGGAACTTACTGCACTTCTGTTTGGTACTTTCTTTGATTTTGATTTGGAAGATTTGTTTGAATAATTAGCAGAATAATTCTCTTTTTTACTGATACTCCCCTTAGTAGTGCTTTTGCTCAGTGCTTTATCTCGTTTTTTAGTGAATGAGGATTTACCTCTAACTGGATCTACAAGAACTCCTTTAAACACATTCTTCTCTTCAATGATAATTTTAAATTCTCTCTCATACTTCTTGAGTAATGCTGTTTCTCTTTCCGTAACAATGGAAATAGCTGTACCTAACTTACCTTTCCTACCAGTTCTGCCAACTCTATGTAAATATTCTTTAGAATCCTCGGGTAAATCTAAATTAAAAATATGCGTTACGCCATTGATATCCAACCCTCTGGCAGCCATGTCGGATGCTACCAAAAGTTGCCCTTCACTCCGAAAGCCCTCCATTGCTTTTTGGCGTTCTTCCTTTGCTGCCTTACCATATATTTCGCTTACTTTAAAATTGTGATACTGGAGTTTTAATGCAGTAGTTTGAATATCTTCCATCTTATTTACAAATATAATCGCCTTTTTCGGTTTGGTAGCAGCTATTAACTTCCTTAAGACCTTCATCTTATCTCTTTGCTCTGCTATCAAGTATAGATGGGTTATATTCGGATTAACTAATATTTCATCTTCTATAATAATAACTTCCGCATCTTTGGTTAATTCCTTTGACTCAGCCATAGCCCTTTGGTTCATGTAGGCCGAAAAGATCATTAATTGCCTATCCCTCATAGTGGTCTTAATAACATCTTTTACCCCTGCCAAATTGTTTTGATCCAGCAACATATCCGCTTCATCAATAACAATAGTTTTAATAGTGTGACTGCTAATCTTCTTTCTTTTTATAAGTTCAAGAACTCTTCCCGTTGAACCGACGATGATATGCGGTTTTTCTTTCAGTTTTTCAATCTGTCTTACAATATTAACTTCCCCAATCATTACAGTAGAATTTATTGTTAAACCAGCATTCGAGGATAAGGTCTTTATCTGTTTATCTATCTGCATGACCAGTTCGTGGGTTGGTGCTAATATCAGGGCCTGGGTTTCTCTTTTACTACTATCGATCTTTTGAAAGATAGGTAATAAATAGGCTAGGGTCTTTCCACTTCCTGTTTGCGACTGCCCGATTATGTCTTTGTTTTTCAAGGCCAGAGGTATCGCCACCTTTTGAATGGCAGTGGGGTTTTTTATCCCCTGCTTGCTTAAGCCTTCTGCTATATCTGCATCTATTTCTAATTTATCAAACGAAGTTACCATGATAATCTCCCTAAGTAAGGATTATTTTCACTGCTATAGATATTGTCTCTTTGTTCAATGAATTATATGTGAGCTTAACATTTATGAAAAATCAAAGGAAACTTTTCCATCCTTAAGAACTAAGGCCGCATCAAATTTTTTCCCTGTCTTAGAAGATGTGAATCCTTTAATCAGTACTTTACCGTTAGTTAATAACTGTTTTGCCTGTTTGACTGTTATTTTTTTCTTCAAAATTTGTTTGCCAAATGAAAAAGCACAACCCTCACGGAATCCTCCACAGCCAAATTTTTTTGCATATTCCACAACTTCTCTGCCACATAAGGGACATTTTCCTACTACTTCCTTTGTTGATTCGGGCATATATCCATTTGTTTTTTGTTCTTTAGCTAGGTTAACTATCTTTTTAGTTAGACTAATAATCTCAGACATAAAGCGTTTGGGATTAACTTGACCTGCTTCTATATCTGCCAATGCTTTCTCCCATTCGCCGGTCATTTGAGGGCTAGAGACCACTTCTGGCACCAAACTAATAAGTGTTTCACCCTTTTGGGTTGGTATTAAAGTCTTGCTCTTTCTCTCTACGTATCCCACTTTAATTAATCTTTCAATTATTGCCGCCCTGGTTGCACTTGTTCCCAGTCCGTGTCCTTTCATGGCATCCTTCAATGCCTTATCATCTACAAACTTCCCTGCCCCTTCCATAACCGCCAGTAGTGTTCCCTCTGTATACCTTTTCGGAGGCTCCGTTTTCTTCTGTTGCAATTTAGCTTTGGTTACTGCAACATTCTCCCCCTTCGTTAAGGGAGGGAGCAAGACTTCCTCGTCACTTTTTTCCTTATTCTCACCTTTTAATGGAGGTATTACTTCCTTCCACCCTGGGCTTAGTTCAATCTTGCCTGATGTTAGAAATGTTTCGTCTGACACAGAAGTCATGATTTTTGTCTGCTTGTATTCCGCCGCAGGAAAAAACATTGCTAAAAATCTACGGGCCACCATATTGTAAATTTTAGCTTCATTGGGGGACAGCGCGGCGGTTGGCTTAACATTTGTCGGAATCAATGCATGGTGATCTCCGACCTTGGCGTCATCGATGAACCTCTTCCCCGGTTTCGGGGCACTTTGGGCGTAGGCCACAAACTTAGAATAGCCAGACACTGACCCCAGGGCTGATAACCGAGAAGGAATTGTCTTAGCCAATTCGTTCGTAAGGTGTTTAAACTCTGTTCTAGGATAACTTAATAGTTTGTGTTTTTCATATAATGCCTGGGCTATTTCTAAGGTCTGGCTTGCAGTAAAGCCAAACTTTTTATTGGCTTCCTTTTGTAAATCATTCAAGTTAAACAAGGTGGGCGGTGGTTCAGACACTGCTTTTTCCTCGACCTTAATGACCGAGCCATCTTGTCCCACAATTTTATTTTTGATGCTTATGCCGTCTGCCTCCTGGTTAAATCGGTTTTTGTTTTTATTTTTAAACCACTTGCCACGATAAACCTGACCATCAGTTGTGACAAAATCTGCATATAATTCCCAGTAATGGGCGGGTATAAACGTTTTAATCTCTTTTTCTCTGGCTACAATAAGTCCTAAGGTTGGAGTTTGTACACGTCCTATTGAAAATAAATCTCCGTGCTTTTTGGTAAAGGCTCGAGTAGCATTGATACCAATTAACCAGTCTGCATGGGATCTGCACTCCGCTGCAGCAGCCAGTAGATCCTTAGCCTGCCCTGGCAACGGATTGGCCAGTCCTTTTCTGATGGATTCTGGTGTTGTCTCTGACAACCAGAGCCGTTTAAAGGGCCTGCTGTATCCTGATAAACGCATAATATATCTTAAGATCAGTTCTCCTTCACGCCCTGCATCCGTCCCAGCAATTAGTTCCACATCAGGCCGGTTGAGAAGTTGTTTAACTACTTTGTACTGTTTAATTGTTTTAGGGTTGGGTTTTAGTTTGAAGCATTCTGGAATAATGGGTAAAGCTGAGAGAGTCCATTTTTTTAAGTTAGGTTGATAATCCTCTGGTTCACATAATTCAACCAGATGCCCGATGGCCCAACTAATAATATACTGACTATTTTCATAATACCCATCCCTTTTTTCAAAATGACCACCAATGGCATTTACAATATCCCTCCCCACTGATGGCTTTTCCGCAAGAATTAGCTGTTTCATTTTTAACCCCCAGTAGAAAAAAGCCATATATCTATCAAACCTATTTACTATCCATTCATCTAGCATTATACACTAAAACTTAAAAGGACTCCTTCAATGCTACAAAAATCATCTACCACACCATTACCATTACAGTCTATTGACGAACCCCTAAGTATTAATTTATAGTGTATTTGAAAATACATTAAAGCAAATCGGCTGACAGACAAATCTTTTTGGGTTGGTAATTATCATCCAGAAAGTATAAAAAAGAATAAAATATCCCCCAATGCTTTTTTTCAAACTTTAACAAAAGGAAAAATCAAATGAGAAAACATCCCATATTATTGGTTATATTTTTTACAGTTTGCTTCTTTTACCTATGGGGAAACGAAGTCCTTAATATCTTTAAAATTGTCTTTTCTAGCGATATTCAGAAGGCAGTTGAATTAATTAGAACAGCTGGTTCCAAGGCCGTTCTAATTAGCATTTTTATAAATGTTGCAATCAGTCTTATGGGGGTCATGCCATCTGTCTTTCTCACCGGAGCAAACCTCATCATCTTTGGTTTAAATAAAGGTTTTCTTGTTTCCTGGGCCGGAGAGGTAATCGGAGCAGCCATCTCTTTTCTATTATATAGATGGGGAATAACTTCAGTTGCCAAACTGTCTACCGAGCAATGGAAACTCTTTAAAACAATAAATTCCCTGCCCCCATTGAAGCAGACATATTTTTTATTTATTCTACGAATGGCTCCCTTCATTCCTTCTGGGCTAATCAACCTCTTTGGTGCCATTACATCTGTTTCGTTATTAAACTTTTTAATAGCAACCACTGCAGGTAAATTCCCTGCTCTGCTACTCGAAACAGCCTTTAGCTACCACCTAATTACCTTGGGTAGAAATTACATTTATGTTGGCATTAGCATTCTAATTGCTTTGCTTCTTTACTTAGGTATTAAAAAGGAAATGCGCCGCCTCGAAAAACAGTATGAATAATAGAATACCTAACTCCCAGCACCCGTATAACTGGTCCTGAGCAAAACGATAGCAAATAACCAACCAAACAGGTTGGTTATTTGCTGTGTCGACAATCTATGTTACCTTCTCCACCTTTACCGCACATGCTTTTAATTCAGGAACCCTAGAAATAGGATCACAGGCTGCATTGGTTAACTGATTCACCGGAACCAGAGGATAGTGGAAAGAAGTAAAGACAAATCCAACAGGGGTTACATCCATAACTCGAACTACCACTTCTACTGAGCCTCGACGGGAGGAAACTTTAACCCTGTCTCCATCTTCTAAACCATATTTTTCTGCATCCATCGCATTCATTTCTAAATATTCGTTAGGGTAGTGTTGCTCTAGGGCAGCAGATCGTAAGGTCATGGTCCCCGTATGGTAATGATACAATCTCCTACCAGTACTTAATATCAGTGGGTATTCATGATCTGGCGTTTCTGATGAAGGCAAATATTCTATTGGATGAAATTTTCCAAGCCCACGCAGAAAAACACCCCTATGCAGCAGGGGGGTACCAGGATGATCGGAAGTTGGACAAGGCCACTGCAGGCTTTCCTGTTCCAGCCGAGTATAGGAAATACCCCCGTAGGAAGGTGTAAGACTGGCAATTTCCTTCATGATTTCTGCCGGCGATTCGTAACTCATGGAAAATCCCATGGCATTGGCAACTTTGCAAAGTATTTCCCAATCGGCCTTAGCCTCTCCCACTGGTTCAATGGCTTTGCGCACCCGCTGGACACGCCTTTCGGTATTGGTAAAAGTTCCGTCCTTTTCTGCAAAACTGGCTGCCGGCAATACCACATCTGCCATTTGGGCAGTTTCTGTTAAGAAGATATCCTGTACCACTAGAAAGTCTAGCTTGCTCAAAGCTTCCTTGATATGATTGGCATCTGCATCGGAGAGTACGGGATTTTCCCCCATAATGTACATTCCTTTTACTTTCCCCTCAGCGGCGGCTTTCATCATTTCACCTATGGTTAGTCCAGGTTGAGGGGGTAGCTCAGGAACATTCCAGACCTGGGCAAACTTTGCCCTAACTAAGTTATCGGTTATTTTTTGATAACCTGTCAACACATCGGGCAGGGCACCCATATCACAGGAGCCCTGCACATTATTTTGACCACGCAGAGGATTCACTCCACTATGTTTCTTGCCAATTTGTCCGCAAAGCATAGCTAAATTGGCCACCGCAAAAACATTATGGGTGCCATTAACATGCTGAGTTAAGCCCATTGTATACAAAATCGTGGCATTCTGCGCCCTTGCATAGCCCCGGGCCACCTCACGCAAAGTTTCAGCCGGCACCCCTGTAATCTCTTCCACATAGTCGGGCGTATATCTTTCTGCTAATTCCTTCAATGCCACAAACCCTTCGGTACGCTTATCAACAAATTCTTTGTTCCAAAGGCCTTCATCGATAATTACATGGGCCAATCCGTTCAATAATGCCACATCTGTACCCGACTTCACCCGAAGGTGATACTGAGCTAATTGAGCCACTTCCGTTCTGCGCGGGTCTACCACTGCCAGGGTAGCCCCCTGACGCAGTGCCTTTTTCACTTGTAATGCGATTATGGGGTGGGTCTCGCTGGTGTTTGTCCCAATGGCTAAAATAAAATCTGCCCCCGCCACTTCATTAATGCTGTTAGTCATTGCACCGCTGCCAAAGGATGCCGCCAGACCGGCGACAGTGGGAGCATGTCAAAGACGTGCACAATGATCGATATTATTGGTGCCGAAAACCGTACGAGTAAGTTTTTGCAATAAGTAATTCTCTTCATTGGTACAGCGGGCCGAACTCAACACCGCCAAAGCATCATTACCATGGTCATTTTTTATTGCACTCATTTTCTTGGCTACCAGGGCGATGGCCTCTTCCCAGGTGGCTTCAACAAATTTTCCCTTGTGTTTAATTAATGGTTTTTTTAATCGATCAGGGTGATGAATAAAACCATAACCAAATCGTCCCTTAATACAGAGCGCCCTGCCATTAACCTCTCCCTGACAGGAGGTAACACCAACAACCTGACCACCCTTCACATTGAGTTCCAAACTGCAACCTGTTCCACAATAGGGACAAGTGGTCTTTACTTTTTTCACTTCCCAGGTCCGTGCCCGGCTGCGTAAACCCTTTTCTTGTAGGGCGCCCACCGGGCAAACCGCTACACAGTTTCCGCAATAGACACATTCCGATTTAGATAGGGGCAGATCCATAGCTGTGGTGATCTTGGTGTGGAAGCCCCGGTAGGCAAAGTCCAATACATGGTTACCTTGTATTTCATCGCATGCCCTTATACATTTGCCACATAAGATGCACTTGTTCATATCCCTCAAGATAAAAGGGTTATCTTTTTCAATTTCATAATTGTGGCGCTGGCCAGAAAAGCCTGGTCCAGTTACGCCGTAACGATAAGCATAATCTTGCAACCTGCAGTCCCCGTTTTTCCCACAGGTAAGACAATCCTGGGGGTGATTGGCCAATAGCAATTCCAAGATGGTCCTGCGGGCCTCTAGAACGCTTGGAGATTCTGTATCTACCACCATGCCTTCTCTAACAGAGGTGGCACAAGATATTATCAGTTTTCCGGAATCTTTGAGCTCCACAACACAGATTCGACAGGATCCCTGGGAAGTCAATTCTGGGTCATGGCAAAGGGTAGGAATGAAAATACCCACTTGCGTAGCCGCCTCTAGTATAGTGCTGCCAGCGGGAACTAATATTTGCTGCCCATTTATATTTATGTTAACATTTGACAAACTCTTCACTCTCCCAAAAGCCATCTACCTCTTTTGAACTGCACCAAATTTACATTTTTGCAGGCAATTGCCACATTTTATGCAAGCTTTGATATCTATGGAATGTGGTTGTTTTTTCTCCCCGTCAATGGCTCCAACAGGACAGGAGCGGGCACAAATACCACACCCAATGCATTTTTCCCTATCGATGGTATAAACCAGTAGATTGGGACAAACACCGGCTGGACAACGTTTATTGTAAATATGCTCTTCATATTCATGCCGGAAGTAGCGCAGAGTGCTAAGGACCGGGAAAGGTGCACTTTGGCCAAGTCCACACAGTGATGTACCACAGATAACCTTTGCTAATCGTTCTAGGTCATCGATATCCTTGGGTTCCCCTTTCCCTTCACAGATACGAGTAAGGATTTCCAACATACGCAGGGTACCTTCACGACAGGGCGTACATTTGCCGCAGGATTCATTCTTGGTAAAGTTTAAGAAAAACCGTGCAACATCCACCATGCAGGTGGTATCATCCATAACGACAAGGCCGCCCGAGCCCATCATTGCTCCGACCTTTCCCAGGGAATTATAGTCCACAGGCAAATCCAGGTATTTTGCCGGAATACATCCTCCAGACGGTCCCCCGGATTGTACAGCTTTAAATTTTCTATTATTTGGTATCCCACCACCGATATCAAATATAATTTGGCGGAGGCTAGTTCCCATCGGCACTTCCACTAAACCTGTATTAACAACTTTACCAGTTAACGAAAACACTTTGGTTCCTTTACTATTATCCGTACCGATGGAGCTATACCATAAAGCTCCCTTGACAATAATGGTTGGAATGTTGGCAAAGGTTTCAACATTATTCATTGTTGTTGGTTTATCCCAAAGACCCTTCTCGGTGGATCGACTTGCTTTGAATCGTGGCATCCCCCGGTTGCCTTCTATGGAAGCCATCAGGGCAGTTCCCTCACCACAGACAAAGGCCCCTGCACCGGCTTTAATTTTAATGTGAAAGTTAAAGCCAGAATTAAGAATGTTATTCCCTAGGTAACCTGCGGCTTCAGCCTGAGAAATAGCAATCTTTAATCTTCGAATGGCCATGGGGTATTCCGCCCGCACATATATATATCCCTCATCCGAACCAGTGGCATAACCACAGATAATCATCCCTTCCAGGACTTCATGGGGATTCCCCTCTAATATGCTGCGATCCATAAAAGCACCAGGGTCACCTTCATCTGCATTGCAAATCACGTATTTTTTATCTTTAATCTTGGCATGAAGGGCACCTTCCCACTTTGTACCAGTGGGAAATCCTGCACCACCGCGGCCCCGAAGACCCGAGCTTTTCACTTCATCTACCACCGCTTGTGGTGTCATGATTGTTAATACCTTTTTCATAGCCCGGTAGCCTCCTAGGACAAGATAGTCCTCAATCCTTTCCGGATTAATCTTACCGCATTTTGCTAAGACAATTTTCTGCTGGCGGGCATAAAAGGGAACGCGTTCATAATTGGTGACTCTTTGGTTATTCTCCGGATTTATATATAAAAGCCGATCCACTGGTGACCCTTTCGCTATAGATACTACAAGGGCAGGTACATCATTCTCGCTAACTCGGGTATAAAATAATTTTTCTGGTTCAACCGTAACAATAGGTCCCTGTTCACAAAAGCCATGGCACCCCACAGGCTTAACCACAATTTTATCTGCCAGTCCCCTTTGTTCTATCTCAGTTTGAAAACGTTCTAATATTTTCAAGGAACCGGAGGAAGTGCAACCACCAGCGCAAATACAAACCACTTTAGGAGTATTATTATCAATGTTTTTCACCATGACACCTCTGTCTATTGATACTGTTTTAAAATATTTAAAGCTTTGACCGGAGTAAGGCGCCCGTAAGTATCTTCGTTAATCATCATGGCGGGAGCTAGTCCACAGGCACCTAAACAGGCTACTGTTTCCAGTGTGTAGCGCAAGTCTTCAGTTGTCCCTTCGCCTTCCAGACCGGTTGCCTCTCGTACGGTTTCCAGCAAGCGGTCTGCCCCCTTCACATGACAGGCTGTACCAGTGCAAATACGGATAATATTTCGCCCCCGAGGTCTAAGATGAAATTGGGCATAAAAAGTAACCACTCCATAGACCTTACTATAGGGAATATTTAACTCTCGTGCTATCTGCTGCATCACTTCACCAGATAAGTAACCATATATTTCTTGGGCTTCCTGTAGTATCGGAATTAATGAACCCGAAGTCCCCTGATAGCGGGCAAAGGTCTCCTTTAATGCTTTTTGTTTTGGGTCTTTAAAACTACAACAACTTGTACACAAGCTATACTCCCCCCGGTATTATTCTAAGATAAGCAAACTAGTATGGACGAGTTTTACTTAGTAATTAATTTTATCAATAAATCGACATAGTACAACAGCTTTAACTAAAAAGACTATTACTTTCTCGATTGTTGTACTTAGCTTTTTATAGATTCATGATATAATATTTCAAATACGTACAATTCATAGAATAAAAGCTAGTAACTTCAGAGCTAAGGATACTATTACCAACCTATATGACGGTTTTCACAATCCTGTTTCATGTTCTGGACTTTCATAAATTACTAGGGGGTATGTAATATGAAAGCTAAAAATACTGGGGATCAGCATGTACCCAAGTCATCCCCCATCCCTATCGGTTCTGGCTCTGGTATGGCCTGGGTATCATCTGGCAAGATTATTGTTAGAAATCCCCAAGAAGGCGCCAGTAAGGCTACCATTACCACATGTAAGGAGATTCAGCTTCTTATCAATAGTCTTCCTGTCTCTGATTCCGTTGAAGTATCCCAGGAAGACCATCTAGAAACCATACCTTTGAGCTATACCGACCAAGGGTTTATTAAAGTTCAGCTTTCTCCTGATAGGATGTCCGCTTTCCTTGAGATCAAAAATGAATGTTTGAAAAGTTACGAACTAATTGATTGTCCTCCAAGTACAAACTTAGTGCTCCAGGCCCGTCAGACAAAACAACGTATTTTTCGAGAAACTAAGGATACAATTATAAATCTATTAAATCAAAATCATATTTCATTCGGCATTGATCTCCAAGCCCTAGAAGATATCATAACTCAACAGTTAGAAGGGCTTCTATTGGTGGCCCAAGGTCTGGCCCCTGGTGAAACTATTGATGATGATGTAGAACTCCTATTTGAGCATAAAATTGACTCAGACTTATCAAATGCACTGGATACTATCGATTTTAAAGAAATGCATAGTATTCCTTCTGTAAACGCAGGGGAAACACTGGCCCAAAAAATAATTGGTAAAGAAGGAACTCCAGGAACTACGGTAACGAATCAGATCTATAAGGCCCGGGAAGCCAAAAGAATAACCCTCCTTGCCGGACCTGGTGTGGAGATCGTAGACAATGGTTTAAGGGCAATCGCTAATATTGAAGGTCTTCCACGTGTTCAAAAATCCCATAATAACTGGACTATCTCCGTTGACCCCGTTTTAAATTTGTCCGGCGACGTGGATGTTAAAACAGGTAACATCCGGTTTAAAGGCAATGTTAACATAATGGGTTCAGTGGAAACTGATATGAATGTAAGTGCCAGTGGCAATATTACCATTTCCAACATTGTTACCAGGTGTAAAATTACCGCTGGTGGCAATGTAACCATCAAGGGAAATATTGTTAATTCAGAAATTATCAGTGGTGGTTTTATTGTCATATGCAATGCCATCAAGCCACTTCTCTCTGAATTATTAAAAACCCTTGAGGACCTCCTAATCTCAGCTAACTTGATGTTAGAGAAACTGCCTACTAACAATAAGATTCTCTTTGGCAATATTCTCATGTTACTCATTGAAAAGAAATTCACCAATTTTGGCACAATTATTGATAAGGTAAGTAAAAAGCTAAAGGAAGTGGATTTAAAACTACTGGGAACCTACGGAACACTATTAGAAAAAGCATTAGTAAACCTTACCGGCATAAATATTTTAAATTTTAAAAGTTCTCTGGAATATCAAGCCCTGCTAACAGATTTAAATAACTTCTACTACTATATTGAGAGTCAGGTGACAAGCCGTAGTGAAATCCATATTAAGGTTGCCCTGAATTCAGTCATCAAGAGCTCTGGTGATGTTATAGTAACCGGTGGCTGTTTTAACACCCATATCCTAGCTGAGGGTAGTGTACACATCGACGGTATTGTACGAGGAGGTATCATACAGGCCCATGATGATATTTTTATTCAACAAATCGGATCAGAAATGGGCACAAAGTCTGTGGTTATTGGATCCAAAGATAAAAAAATAAAAATTAATCAAGCCTTCGATGGTGTTACGATAAAAATAGGAAATATGAGTAGAATTATTGATCGAACCATGAAGAATATCGTGGTTCTTCTTGACGAGGACGGTTACTTACAAATCAATTCCTTTTAGCCACATTTGATGTGGCTTTTTCTTGTCTTAAAAAAACCAAAACCACCCCTGCGGGATGGTGACTTAACGATTTATTATATATAATTAGTCCTTTGGTGGATCACAAAAAAATGTATATAACACGAAAATACTCAGGGATATTGGAATTAGAATAATCAAACTATCAAAATTATAGCAATGGACAATACAATAAAATAATAAAAATAGCAGCAAACATGGCAATACATTGCTTAAATAGGATAAGAACTCCCTCATTGTGGGATCGGTAAACTTTAACATAGCCGCCCCCCCGTTTCCAAAGCCTTGTGAATATTTTAACACATTCTCCTTTGGAAACAAGTGGGGACAATAGCTGGTTTGAAAGTTTGACCCCTAGGTTTTGTCATTTTTTCTATTATTTAATAACCAAAACTGACGTGGCTAAATCCCTCAAAACACTCTCTTTTACTTTACTGGAGGTATTACCCGGTGCCTTTGGCTTTGTTCCAAGAATTAATAAATCATAACTCCCCTCGTTTAATTCTTGTAAAATCTCTTTATGTGGCTTACCTTCCTTCACCTTCCATTGAAAACCAATTTCCATCTCCCTAACCTTTTTCTCAAAATGAGAAATAATCTCTTCTTGTTTCTCATTTGCCATACGATAAATATAATTGATGAATTGATCCTTTGAAATGCCGCTTGCCAACTGATCTACATAACCATAATGGGCCAAGTTAGTTTCCACCACATGCATTAGAGTTATCTCTGGCTTTATGTCCTTACAGAATTCCAATACTTTTTCTAAAAAGCCACTTTTTTCATCACCATGTACGGCTAACAGAATATGTTTAAACATAAGATTACCCCATTTTTTCCTTTATAGTAGTATGACAGGGTAAGAATCCTTTTAGACTCTACCCTGCCACTAAGATTTTGCTATGCAACAACCTTGGCCACGACGATCAAGAAGATTCCTAAAATAATAACCATATAATCCTGTTTTCTAACTTTGATGTCAGCTGCTCTTTGTGCTTCCATTGCAGAACTATTGTTTTCAGACATACTGTAACGCCTCCGCTTTTTTCTTTATGAGTTAACTAAAAGGGTAAAAAGTATTTTACGACCAGTAGTGCAAAGACAGCCTTAGCTGCACCAACGATAAATCCTAAGATAATGCCATCCTTACCAGCTGCTTTCATATCTGAGAATTTAGTGGTCAAACCAATGCTGGCAAAACCTAAAGCAAAGCACCAATCCATCATCTCTTTAGCAATTTTTATTTCTTCTTTACTAAAGAAACCTGCTGTGTTAGCAAGTACAGCAATTAGAAAGGCTAAGATAAACATGGGGAATTTGTCTAAAACAAACTGTGTTTTGTTAATGTTGTTGGCAGCTTTGCTGTCATTTTTCAGAACCTGCATTACAACATAGAGTACAACAAAGGGCAACAGTACAACACGCCCCATATTATAGATACCTGCCATCAAACCTGCATCATGACCATAGGCCATGCCAGCTGCCAATACCTGTGCAGAGTTAACGATACCTACACCCACCCAAGCTCCAAACTGATTTTCGGTTAATCCCATCATTTTACCCAAAGCAGGAAAGGTGAATAAAGCTATCAAACCAAAGATTAAGATGGTGGCAATGGTGTAAGCCATTTCTTGACCCTTCGCCTTTACAGCCGGGCCAGTGGCTACAGTGGCGGACACACCGCAGATTGAAAAGCCAGCCGCCAAGCAACCTGCTAAAGAATCTGTCATTTCAAAACGCTTACGTAGCCAAAAGGTCAGTATAACTGTTGCAAATAATGTAATAGTAATAAAGGCCATACTTACTGAACCTACCTTAACCAATGAAGCTAAGGTGTATTTGGTACCCATAATAACAATACCTGTTTTCGTTAAAATGGTGGAGTATTTTAGACCCGGCTCCAATACCGAAGGGACTCCAATAGTATTACGAATGATCATACCGAAAAGAATGGCTAATAAGATGTGGTTTAAAAGGGTCACCTCGTAAAAAACTTTGTGGTTTGTCTTAAGGTATCCTTCTCCCCACATGGCAACAATGGCAAGTATTGCTACCAGAATTAAACCCGGGATTGCCTTTGCTATTTGAGCACCAACGCTCTGACTTTGTGCTTGGCTAATTTCTGTTTGGGCCAAGTAAAAGCACCTCCATTTAAATATTGTTTATTACTGATTATCCACACTAAATGGCTTTACAGCGCCTCCTTTCGTATAAACTCAATGGTTAATACACCGAAACCTGAGGTTCCGTCGTGTATACATATTGATTGGATTGATTCTCAAGCTTTCTAATTAAAAAAACGTTATCCTCGTAGGTTCCTGTTAGTAGCAATTTATCTGTTTTATTGACAACTATTGTTTGATTGTGTTTTGGTCCTACGTATTTTTTAAATTTACAAAGAATCGGGGTATGGCCGTTTGTTTGTAATTCAATATCCCCTTCTATACACCCAAGATCACCATCAGCATGTTTGTTCCATGTAATATTAGCAACATCACCTCTAATTTTAGTAGTTTCCGAAACAATGGATTCCCTTAAGATTTTGTTTATTCTTCCTACGTTAAGCATTAACTTAGGTAATAAGACAATAACTAAGGGCGTCATACAAAGAATAAGAATAACTATCCAACCATACCATTTTATAAGTTTCTCTTTTCTTTCAATCCTATCTACTCTTTTATGAATCACACTATAACCACCTATCCTGGACTTTTGAAGATTACATTGTTACTAATATTACTTTCCACATTATTATTCTTCTTTTTTGTTAGCTAATTAATTTATATTCATCATATTTTCCCTAACTGCTTTGGTCAATGCATCTTGCCATTATTGAAAACTACAACTCACTCATATGACACTTTTGTGTCATATGAGTGAGTATTTTTGTGTCATTGCCATTGCAATATCTATGTCATCCCATTGACAATAAAGGCAACTTGTTTGTCTAACCCCTATCCAAGATAATATTCACAATAACAAGGATTTTCACAAACTTATGTCGAAAACACATCTTTATATCTTAGCTTTACAGATTTAATAAAAATAATCGTGGTGAATACATGACTATCAATAAAAAATTGTTAAATGTTTTTGTGCTTTTGCTGGCAATTACTTTTTTAAATTCCGTTTTTTTATTTAAGAAATTTAGTGATACCTATGGACAAATTGATAAAATACAGTCATTCCAAAAACAATTGACAACCTTTGATGAATTATTTTTGGATATTGATGCTATGGCTACCAATCTTCAAGATTATATTGTATTGAGAGATCATAAGTATTTAGAAAATTATTATAGGGAGAGTTCATACATTGTTAAAAAGCAAACAGAATTATATAATTCTCCTACCCTATCGAAAAATCAGGATGTATTACAATTAATGGAGTTAAGCAAGTCCTACATGTCCTTTGCTTCTCTCGAAGTCATTCAGGTATTGCAAACCAATAATTTCTCTCGGGCTAATACCGAATATTTATATACGAGAAATAAGGAGTTAACCAATGAAATAATAAATAAACTAAACAGTATTAAAAAGGATAATGACAACCAGATAAGTAAGTACTTTCATAACACAATTTTAAATATTGATAATAAAATTATCCTGTTGCTGTTTATTCTTTTCTCTTCACTACTACTTTTACCTTACCTTTTATATTTAATGTTTAAGCCTTCTTTAACTAAATGTGTTTATACAAGTGAGTTAGCAGAGTATTCCAACGATGCGGTTATGTTTATCGATAGTATTGGAAATGTAAAATATGTTAATAAATCAGCACAGGATTTATTTGGTTTACTACCTGAAAATGTCGTTAGCAAAAATGTTCAACAATTTCCTAAGCTTTTTCCACGGCTACAAAATGTAATTCAACCATTATTTCACTCCCTGATGCATCAAAAAGAATCATTAAAAAATAAGGTTACCTTCAAAAACGATGGCAGATCCATTGACTTAACCGTGGATTATATTTCTATTAATTTATTTAATCGTTTTATTGGTGTCATGATGGTTTCTAGATGTGCCAGCAGACAAAATGGTAAGCCACTTTTATTAGACACTTTGGAAAAGGAAAGAAAAAGGATATCCATAGAAATACATGATTGGATTGCTCGCTATATGTCAACCATTATCCATTCCCTCGATTATAATCTTCGTTTGCATAAAAACGGCAATTTGAAGGGGGATCAATTGATGCATAATCTTAATGATCTCCGAAACCATTGTCAAAATGCAGCCATTGAAATGAGGGGGATCATGAATGATATTCACCCTTACCTTATTGATAAAGTTGGACTGATTTCCGCTTTGGAATCCTATATTAATACCTTTGAAAAGTTAAATAATATTAAAGTGTACATTTTTTATCATGACCGGGCCCTCAAGCTCAAAAAGAAAGACGAAATTATCATTTATCGTATTATTCAGGAAGCACTGAGTAACATAGTTAAACATGCCAGGGCATCTGAAGTCGATATTAATTTTACAAAAGAGCACGACACATTAAAAATTGAAATCATGGATAATGGCGGTACAGAAGGTGACTTTGTGGCAGGAAAAGGCCTTTGGGGTATGAAAGAACGTGCAAACCTAATGGGGGGAGATATTGTATTTGGTTTCTGCGAGACAGGATTTTGTGTCACCTTAAGTGTTCCTATTCTATCAGGAGGCCAAAATGATGGAGAAAATCAAAATAATGCTGATTGAAGACCATAATGTCTTCCGGGAAGGTTTAAAAAAGCTGCTAGAGCTAGAAGAAAATATGAAGGTCGTGGCCGAGGCCGGCTCCTGTCAGGAAGCAATGACCAAAATATCAAACCAGGTCGACGTCATTTTGATGGATATTGGTCTGCCGGATGGAGATGGTTTAGATTTAGTAACTGTTATTAAGAAACAATATCCCCATATAAGGCATGTGGCTCTCACAACCTACGATGATCCTATATTTATTAAAAAAGCAATGGAATGTGGTGTACGGGGTTTTGTTCCGAAGTATGCATTTTTTGATGAGATAAAGTCGGCAGTTTTAATGACTTTTAGGGGCGGGTCTTATCTTTATCCTGGACTAAATGCAGATACTCTGCTTAATTTATCGGATTCCGGTCTATCGGAAAAGGAGATTCAGCTTTTGCAGTTACTAACCAGTGGCAAAAACCAAAAAGAAATAGCATCCGATCTATTTATTAGTCTTTCTACCTTTAGAAGAAGACTAAAGGATATTTTCTCTAAATTAAATGTCCATTCAGTGCAAGAGGCCCTGACAATCGCCGCAAAAAAGGGTATTATAAAGTAGCTTTCGGTGGAGAAAAACATGAAAAATCCTACTTATTATAAACCAGTATTTCAAACATTATTGTCTGTTTTTTTGGTAAGTGTGTTTATATTATTTGCCTTAATGGAATTTCGGCATACCAATAAAGTTCTAACCCAGTTTGAAACAGGGATAAAACAAATAGCTATCAACAAAACCAATCTGTACATTGATAACTTAAAATCCATTACTGTTAATGCAGCAAACAAATTTGAAAATGAAAGTTCATTACACAATTTTAACCTCAATAATTTGTTGTTAATGGATTCTCGCATAACTAACTTATACATCTTTGAAAACAACGGGAAGGTTTTAAAGTCTACCAACAATAGTTTATCCAATGAGCAAATTCGGCAACTTGTCATTAAGTCATCGGGCTTACACCTATTTGATGTCATATTATCTGGGATCTATAAAGATGAGGCAAAGTACGATGTGATTAGTTTAGCAATCCCTTTGGGAAAGAAGGTTGAGTTCAAGAACCTTGTCATGGTTATTGAATTTAGAATTGATCAATATAGAAATGAACTTTTAGAGGAATTCTTAAGTCCAAACTATAAAATAGCTGTATTTGATTCCTTAGGCAATACGGTGATATGGCCCTTTGATGATATTGACTTAAAGTCCTTTGATCGAAGTGCAGAGACCTTCTATGCAGACAAAAGCAGATATAATGTTTCTTCAAATAAGTCAGATGAGAATTGGCAAGTAATAGTCTTTTTTAAATCTACAAATTTTGAGTTTTTTAGAGCCATCACCATCCTCTTTCTGGTGTTTGCTTTATACATTTGCCTTTACGAACTACTGGTGGAATTTTGGGGAGTAAATACAGCTAAAACCTATTTTGAGAATATTGATTTTGCTATCTTTAATCAAATTAACGAAGGTGTCATTATCGCCAATAATGCCGGGAGGATCATCTTTGCCAATGAAGCCGCCCACCATATCTTTGCCGATCGCAAAAACACTTTACGCAACGTAATGTTAAAGGAAATTCTTGGCAATGCTGGAGATACTTCCGGCCAACAGGATAAATCCTTTACTTTTTCTGTGCTTTTTCAAGATAAACTATTAAAGGCGATCCACTCCCCCATTATTAAAAACAATAAAATTCTAGGCTCATTGTCAGTTATTCGAACTAATGAAGAAAACGAAAGCATTGATAGTAATGTATTAAATACACTTGTGGAATCTCTGCCACAGGGAATTGTTTTTATTAATAAACATCACGACGTCATACTGGCCAATCTAATGGCAAAATGTTATATCAATAATTTGTTACCTGGTACAAGCATAGAAGTCGTAGACCGGGAATTAGCAAAAATTATTTATAACAATATAGACTCTGGACTTTCCAAGCGGATTCAATTGTCTAACAACCGCATTTATGAAATTTCACCCATCTATGACGATGATGGCATCTACCTTGGCACCCTGGTGATTATTCTTACGGAATAAAAAGTTAAAACCCCTTACCTGTGGCGGTAAGGGGTTTTAACTTTTTATTGATGAACCATTAACACAATGATTAAAATTAGAAAGGCCAGCGACAATACTGCATAATCCTCCATTCTCTCTGTGACAAACAATGAAAACAGTTTTGGTTCTTTATCCCTTGGCTTCTTCCTATTATTCATCGAACCACCTCAGCTAAGGTTTCTCTGGAATAAACATTAGAACAAAAGCAAGTGCCAGTATGGCCTTTAGCAGGGCAGCTAAAGACCCTACTATTAATGGCTTTCCTCCTGCTTTTTTTAACTCAGAAAAGGATATTTGCATGCCTAAGCCAGTCAAGCCAATGGCAAAAAACCAGTTATACAATTTACGGATGGTTATTAACTCCGGCGATGGTGGTGATACCTGCCCCAACAGGCCGAAGGAAGTAAGAAAGACCATAATTAAAAAACCCAAAACAAACAGTGGGAATTTACTCCACAGTCCGGTATGAATGGTTATGTGATCATCCAATAATTCAACTGAACGACTGGTCATTGCTGCTAAAGCAAGTACAACGAAGGGTAAGAAAAGGACTCGTGCCAAGTTATAAATTTCCCCAGTCTTTAAACTTACTGAGGCATGATGGGCCGTCCCCGGGTCAAAGATTAGACACACTGCCAAAACTTGGCCAGAACTTAGTATTCCTGTTCCTGACCATACGCCAAACTGATGAGCGCTTAAATTTAACAGCTTGCCAACGACAGGAAATAAAAAAATAGAAACAACACCAAAGCTAAGAATTGTTGCAATAGAAAAGACAACATCCGTAGTCCTCGCCCTCACTGCAGGGGCTGTAGCTACAATGGCAGACACCCCACAAACAGATGTCCCTGCGGCTAAAACGGCAGCTGAGGCAGGATCCATATTGGCTCTTTTGCCCAGCCATAATGTAACAGTTAGGGTCATGATAACAAAGGTTAGAACAAGAAATATGGCCGTTCCTCCCAATTGGGCCACATCCCTAAAACTATAAAGTGAACCCAGTAAAATAACCCCTACTTTGATAAACAGGCGAGATGTTGTCACTCCTGCCATGATCCACTTAGGGATATTGATCAAGTTCCCGATGATAATTCCCAATAGAATACATAAAAGGATGTAATTCAAAGGTACAGCCTTTATAAATGTATTAGTTATATAAGGATTTGTTTTAAAGTATGTTTCCAACCCTTGCCAGGGAATACCAAGATCTTCTCCACCCATAGCAATTACCGCAATGGTAAACATTAAGAATATACCGGGCAATGTTTTGACAATATCAGAGGTTTTGTTAGACATTCGGTGCTTGCCGCTCCTATGGTAATATTTTCACACAACACTTAACATTATATCAGTTATTCGTATTAATAGGTATTATTATATGAGCTAACTCCAATTATGAGCAAAAAACCTGTACAGAAGCACAGGTTTTGAGTTAAGCGACCTATTTAATTCGTTATTTCTTAAATCGGTTAAATTAATAGTAATTCCTCGAACTGTCTTTATATAGGTTGAGTTAGACTCAAGCGTTTAGAAACCTAACGTTTTTTATCATCCTAATTTAGAAATATTGTTTCTTACAGAATTAATGGATTTTCTAAGGGCAGCCATTTCCTCATCGTCCAGATCAAGCTCAATAATCTTCTCCACACCATCGCCGCCTATGATAGCCGGCACACCAGAGAAAACATCTGATTCGCCGTACTCTCCTTGTAAGAAAGCAGAAACAGGAAGAATGCGCTTCTTATCTTTTAGAATACACTCTGCCATTTGCATAACCGATGCACTGGGAGCATAATAGGCACTTCCAGTCTTTAGATAGTTAACGATTTCCGCCCCGCCCTTCCTGGCCCGTTCTACCATTGCTTCTAAACGATCAGTGGGAATCAGTTTTTCAACGGGGATACCGCCCACATAGGTGTAGCGAACCATGGGAACCATATCATCACCATGACCACCTAAAACAAAGGATATTACATCTTCAAAGGAAACATTTAATTCTCTGGCTATGAAAGTGCGAAAACGAGCTGAATCAAGAACCCCGGATAAACCAAAAACGCGGTTTGCTGAAAAGCCACTGGCTTTATAAGCGATATATGCGCTTACATCCACAGGGTTTGTCACTATCAGTAGATAGGCATTGGGAGAATACTTAACAATTTCTTCAGTGACCTTTCTTACAATTCCGGCATTGATATTCAATAAATCGTCCCGACTCATGCCCGGTTTTCGAGCTACTCCGGCGGTAATCACAACAACATCGGAATCAGCGGTATCTGCATAATCATTGGTACCTATTATCACGCTGTCATACCCTTCCACTGGAGCTGCTTCCATTAAGTCCAGCGCTTTTCCCTGGGGTATCCCTTCAGCCACATCGATAAGTACGATATCTCCTAATTCCTTTGCCGCAGCCCAATGAGCACAGGTTGCCCCTACATTCCCTGCACCCACAATAGTAATTTTCTTCCTTTTCATCTTGCTACTCCTCCTGTATTGAATAATTTCACATAGGATAGTGAACTTAAAATCCTTTTATTCTATTATTTACCTGCCTAACCATCTTTTTATACCATGTATTGTTGTATCTCTATTTAGTTGCGCAATGGTTTTAGCCAGCGGGATTTGTTTAGGACATACCTTTACACAATTCTGTGCATTCCCACAGTCTGTGATACCACCCACTCCCATGATGGCATCCAGTCTTTCTTCTTGGTTCATGGCACCAGTGGGGTGAGAGTTAAACAGTTTAACTTGGGCCAACGGAGCTGGTCCAATAAATTTTGATTTGCTATTAACATTGGGGCAAGCTTCCAAACAACAGCCACAGGTCATGCAGCGGGAAATGGGGTAGGAGTCTTCCTGAACCCTTTGAGCCATACGGAGTCCCGGACCAAGGTCGTATGTTCCATCAATGGGAATCCATGCCTTAACCTTCTTTAAATGATCAAACATAATAGAACGATCAACCATTAAATCACGCACAAGGGGGAATTTACTTAAGGGTTCTAATACAATGGGTTGCTGAAGCTGGTCAACCAGAGCCGAACATGCCTGCCGTGCTTTTCCATTAATAAGCATGGTACAAGCGCCGCATACTTCTTCTAAACAGTTGCACTCCCAAACCACGGGTGTTGTTGCTTCTCCCTTGGCATTCACTGGGTTCTTTTGAATCTCCTTTAAAAGAGATATAACATTCATTTTTTCTTTATATGGAATCATAAATTCTTCCCAATAAGCCGCTGTGGATACATCAGACTGACGTTTAATCTTTAAGGACACCATTTTACTCATTTATTCAACGCCCCTTTATCAACATCATATCTCCGCGGCCTTGGCTTAATAAGCGAAGTATCTATATCTTCATAGGTTAATTCTGGACCATTGAAAGTATATTTTGCCTTGGTTGTTTTTAACCAGTTTTGGTCATCACGATCTGGAAATTCCGGTTTATAATGGGCTCCCCTGCTTTCATTGCGAGCCAGCGCCCCCAGCGTAATAACCCTGGACAACTGCAGCATATGCCACAAATGCCGAACAAAAGTCACTTCTTGATTCGCCCAGATGCTCTTATCCGTTAATTTTATTCGATGCCATCTTGCAATGAGTTCCTGTATTTTTTGATCTGTTTCTTGAAGCTTTTTATTGTATCGTACCACTGTAACGTTTTCTGTCATCCATTCCCCTAACTCTTCATGCAGTTTATAAACATTCTCTGTACCATCCATTTTATAAGTTTTCTCTACCCAAGCTTGTTGACGCTTTTCTTCTTGTGTAAATATACTTTGGCTAACATCCTGTGCTGTCCTTTTCAGAGAATGAAGGTACTTTACTGCATTGGGTCCGGCAACCATTCCGCCATAAATTGCTGATAATAATGAATTAGCGCCAAGGCGGTTTGCACCATGGTACTGATATTCACACTCACCACAGGCAAACAAACCGGTAATATTTGTCATTTGATCATAGTCCACCCAAAGACCGCCCATGGAGTAATGAACCGCTGGAAAGATTCTCATAGGAACTTTTCGTGGGTCATCCCCCACAAAACGTTCATAAATCTCCAGAATACCTGCTAGTTTTTTATCCAATATTTCTCGCTCAACGTGTGAAACATCCAGATAAACCATGTTTTTTCCTTCAATACCAAGTTTCAACTCATAGCATACCCTATAAATTGCCCGGGTTGCAATATCCCGCGGAACCAAGTTGCCATAGGCAGGGTACCATTCCTCCAGGAAGTACCACGGCTTGCCATCCTTAATGGTCCACAGACGCCCCCCTTCGCCCCGGGCCGATTCACTCATTAATCTCAGTTTGTCATCCCCAGGGATAGCGGTGGGGTGAATTTGGATCATTTCGCCATTGGCATAGTAGACCCCCTGCTGATAAACTGCACTGGCAGCAGCCCCTGTATTAATGGTGGAATTGGTACTCTTACCATACACAATGCCACAACCACCAGTGGCCAGAATCACAGCATCACCTGAAAAAGACTGGACTTTCATGCTTTTTAGATCTTGGGCTACTATGCCTCGGCAAATGTTTTCACTATCCATAACGATGGATAAAAGATCCCAGCCTTCATATTTTTCTACAAAGCCAGCCACTTCCCAATGTCGAACCTGTTCATCAAGGGCATATAATAATTGTTGTCCAGTAGTAGCCCCAGCAAAGGCTGTCCTGTGATGTTTACTGCCACCAAACCTTCTAAAATCTAATAAACCTTCGGGAGTTCGATTAAACATAACACCCATCCGATCCATTAAATTAATAATTGCCGGGGCTGCCTCACACATATTTTTTACTTGGAGTTGGTTGGCCAGAAAGTCCCCGCCGTAAATTGTGTCATCAAAATGTATCCAGGGAGAATCGCCTTCGCCTTTGGTGTTTACAGCTCCGTTGATTCCACCCTGGGCACACACCGAGTGGGATCTTTTAACCGGAACCAAAGAAAACAGCCGAACCTTCACACCCATCTCCGCAGCTTTTATGGTTGCCATTAAACCAGCCAGACCACCGCCAACCACAATGATTTTATTTTGCATCATGAAACCTCCTGAATTACTGGATAAAGGCCCGAATTGCTGCGATACCTAGGATAGAAGAAAAGATAAAGAATAGCATACACAACTTCCATAAAAAATTCTGGGCGTGCTCCCCTACCACAATTCCCCAGCTAACAGAAAAATTCCAAAGTCCATTGGCAAAATGAAAGGTAGTTGTCAGTAAGCCTATAATATAAAAGGTTAACCACAGGGGATCTGCCATTTGATTTTGCACCGATAAAAAATTTATATCTAGTCCATATAAAGAATGGGCCACTCGCAAATGCCAAACATGAATCAATATAAATACTAAAGTTACCAATGCAGATCCCCTTTGCAGGTAAAACATCCAATTTCTTAGATAGGGGTAGCGAAAAGTATTATTCTCTGCAACATAAACAATATATAATCCGTACAATGCATGCAAGGTAAGAGGAAGGGCAATAAATAGAATTTCTATTGCAGCTAAGTAAGGAATGCTTTGCATATAGCTCACTGCTGTGTTAAACATTCTTGGGCTTATGGTCGCCAATGAATTCGTGATTAGGTGTTCAATAAGAAAAATACTGATTGGAAAGACTCCTAAAAAGGAGTGAAGTTTTCGAACAAAGAAGTGATATTTGGCCAGTTTATTATCATCTGTCTGCACTGCACCCACTAACAACATCAACCCCTTCATCATAAACTTCCAGGGAAATTATACCACAATTTTCCCGCAGGTATTAGGGAAATAGCAATGGTGAACATGTATACAAGGCTCACTACTTTTGGCAGCTTACTCGGAAAATAAAATAACTATCAGGGTTTACTATTTTCGCTTCGGCCAACAATAGGATTTGTTTCGTGTTTTTACATTGGGAAAGGAATGCGATAGAGTAAACCTTTGTTTACTCTATCGCATATATTTTTCTACCTTCTTGATATAAATCTCCACCAAAGGCATCATTAACAACAATAGCCGGAAAGTCTTTTACCACTAACCGATAGATAGCCTCTGGACCTAAGTCTGAATAAGCAACAATTTCTGCCTCTTGCACACTTCTTGAAATAAGGGCAGCCGCTCCACCAATGGCAGCAAAGTATACAGCTCCATGTTTCTTCATGGCATTGGTTACATTTTCTGTCCTGGCACCTTTACCAATCATTCCCTTAAGTCCCCGCTCTATCAAGCGGGGTGCATAGGCATCCATTCGCCCTGCGGTGGTAGGCCCAGCAGAACCAATTACTCTACCCGGAGGCGCCGGTGAGGGACCCACATAATAAATAATCTGTCCCTTCAAATCAAAGGGTAGTTCTTTCCCTTCATCCATCAGTTGCACTAGCCTTTTATGAGCTGCATCCCGCCCTGTGTAAATCACCCCACTGATTAAGACTTGTTGACCGATACAAAGGCTTTTCACAACATCCTCCACAAGGGGTGTTGATATATGAACTTTTGTCATCATATCCTCCTAAATAACAACAGATTTATGTCTTGCAGCATGGCAATTAAGGTTAACTGCTACAGGTAAACTAGCAATGTGAGAACCAAATATTTCAATATGGACGGCCAAAGCGGTGGTTCTCCCACCTAGGCCAGAAGGCCCTATTCCCAAGTTGTTTATTTTACCCAGTAATTCTTGCTCCAACTCTGCTATATCCGGCATAGGATGAGGTTCCCCAACGGATCGCAATAAAGCCTCCTTTGCCAGCAGTGCGCATTTTTCCATTGTCCCGCCGATCCCAACTCCCACAATCAGTGGCGGACAGGGGTTGGGACCTGCATTTTCGACTGTTTCAAGGATAAAATTCTTTACTCCTTCTACCCCTTCGGCTGGTTTTAGCATTTTTAAGGCACTCATATTTTCACTGCCCCCACCCTTGGGTGCAACGGTTATCTTAACTTGGTCCCCTGGTACAATCCTGGTATGTATAACAGCAGGGGTATTATCCCCGGTATTAACCCTTTCCAGCGGGTGCGCAACCATTGATTTTCTTAGATAACCCTCTTGGTAACCCTTACGTACACCTTCATTAATAGCTTTATATAAATTGCCGTTGATAATATGCGTATCCTGTCCTAATTCTAGAAACACCACCGCAACCCCTGTATCCTGACACATAGGGATGGATTCGTTAGCTGCTATGGCAGCATTTTCAATAAGTAGATTCAGGATTTCTTTACCACTTTGTGAAACTTCAGTTTCATAGGAACATTTAAAGGATTGAACAACATCGTCCTCCAACTTGAAGTTAGCTTCCTGGCATAAGCGGGCTACTTCAGATATAATTACTTCACAGTCTATTGTCCTAATGATAAGCAACCTCCCTGTTAAGATTCTTAATATTTTTATAACACATATAGCAATGTATATGCCAAATGCAACTTCAATTTTTTATCTAAAAAAGCCTTCTAATTTTTAATATATTCTGGGCATTTGCAATAAAGTATATCTAATTCTTTTAAATATAATCTACTAACCTACCAAAAGATTTCCTCCCCCCCTAGAGCCTATTCGACTAGCAAAATGGAAAACCTTCTTTGTTTCAATAGTTCGAACAAATGTTTTGCGCATATTCTTGAAAGGTGTTATAATATACCAAATTATATATCATTATTTTGTTTGACACGAAAGGTTGTGAACCCTTTGTTAAACGCCCGAGAAGAAGAAGTTTTAAATGTAATCATAGAAAACGTAAAGCTGAAGGGTTATCCTCCATCAGTTAGAGAAATAGGCGAAGCTGTGGGTCTTTCATCTAGTTCTACTGTTCATTCTTATTTAAAAAGGTTGGAGCAAAAAGGTTATCTAAGGAGAGATCCAACAAAGCCCCGGGCCATTGAAGTGATTATGTCGGAGTTGTCGAAAAATCCTTCCAGTCACCCCCTAACTTCAGAGCTTTCAAGATATTCTGACGAGGAATTAATTAGTATACCTTTATTGGGAGAAGTAGCGGCAGGCGTTCCTCTCCTGGCGGTGGAAAACTATGATGAAAAAGTAACCCTGCCCAGGAGTTTTACTGGTTACGGGGAATTCTTTATGCTATCCGTGCGCGGCGACAGTATGATCGAAGCGGGTATTTTGCCCGGAGATCTTGTCCTGGTGCGTAGACAAGAATCGGTAAGCAATGGGGATATTGCCGTAGCCCTCCTGGAAGATGAAGCCACGGTGAAAAGATTTTATAAAGAGAAAAACAGAATAAGGTTACAGCCTGAAAACAGTTTGTTATCACCTATCTATGTTCAGGAAGTCAAAATACTTGGCAAAGTGGTTGGATTAATGAGAAAAATATAAAAAGGTCGCATAGCGACCTTTTTATATTTACTGAACACAATCTCTATTATAATGCGGGCAGGCACTACACTGATCGGCCTTGTCCTCTATCACATAACAATAGGTACCTTGTTCTTTCCAGCAAGGTTTATTGATGTTAACCTTTTCATCCTTAGATTGATTGCCCCCTGCACAATGCTTTGTGCTCCAGCAAGGATACATACTAATAATTTGAAGTACCCCAGCAATATTCAATCCCTTTTCATTAATAAGGAAATGAATAAACTGCAGTCTCTTAACGTCGTTATTGCTGTATAAACGCTGTTTGTTACGACGAGATGGCTCAACCAGACCATGTTTTTCCCAAATACGCAGGGTTTCCGGATGCACCTTTAAAAGTTCGGCAATAACTCCTATGTTAAACATAGGTTGATCATCATTACAAAACAAAGGTTTATCTCCTCTCATTATAAAATGTTGTATTTACAACTTATTATAAAGTCTATAAACTAAATTTGTAAATTTGCTAAATCGCTGTAAATCACAAGGATTTTTTCGATTTTCTAATAGAATTGGGACAAACCTCGAAATTTTGTAGATTTTGCCGAAACTGGTATGGCTTTAATTTAATTCCACTTCCAAATCTAACAAAGGTGCATGTTGTTGTGCGCCATAAACATCGGTTTCCCCCAGCGCACCCGAAGGATATGGCCTTACAATGGTAGCCTTTATGGCATTAGCCGGAGAAAATTCGACAATGCCAATGACATCATCTTCCTGAATACCGTAGAGTTCTGCAATGGTGGTTTTATTGATAACCCTGGCTTTACAGGCTGCTTCATAGGACTCTTGATCTTTAAAAATAACATCCAGAGTCAATTCATAGGGACCAGAATTCTTACTTCTAATAACTGTGGCCAGTTGTGGTAGCTTCACTTTTGACATTATCCTTCCTCCCCTGTTTGAATAATTTCAGATGGAAAAAGCGTAACGGGGTTATCAACATAAAGTAAATGATAAATATTAAAGTTATATACAGCCCCAGCCTTAAAATCCGACGGAGAATAGGGGAATGCTAAGTTGCCAGCGGTAGCTACCCGGCCGGGATAACCATAATGAAGCATGGTAGAGCGAGCAAAGCTGCAAATAGTATTGGCAATTTCTTGGGTCTCTGCCACGGCATCTATGACAACCCCCAATTCATGAGAAGCACCAGAAGCCAAGGGTTCAAGATTACCCATCACACCATTTTTACCATAAATATTAAAATGTAGGAAATATTCATACCCGTAACGTTTGAAATTATCCTTAACACGTTCCCTCACAGCTTCAACAATTGTATCAATTTGTCCAATCATAATGGGGTCCCGACAACCTGCTATGGAAACTGTGCGGAAACCTACCCGCTTTGCCCCTTCCAGTTTAATTGTATAAGACTCACTGGGGACAAATTTACTTCCCGCTACCCTTACAGCTTTTTCATTTTCCTGTATAAAAGTCGTCCCCCGAAGATCCAATACCCCGCCAGGCCCCGGCAAGATATAGGGATTTGTTTTCTCATAAAGGGTATGGGCAGCCACTGAAGTAGTTGTACAACACCGATTAGGGTTTAAAGGTTCAACAATAAAGCAATCCTCTCTTAGGGTTCCCAGCAAACAATCACTGCCGCTCCCAGGCAAGGCGGCAATGGCACCGCATTCTAAAATCTTACCCATATGTATAGCTAGACCTTTATCAAAGCCAGCCATGATGGCCGAAGCGCTAAATACAGACGGATCATAGGCTCGACCTGCCAGGACGACCTTTGCACCCTTTTCTAATACTGCCATCACTGCTTCCGGCCCCATCTGTCCCACAATTCTTTCTGTAGCTATGATTTCCTCTTCAGTTAGGTCAGGGGCAGGGTGCAACGGCGATATTTTATTAGCTTTAAATTCCTCTAACACAAAGTTCTTACTTAGCTCTGCATGAATAATTCCCAGGGGAAAGTTCCATTTCCTTTCCTTGGCCAGTTCTAAAATTATTTCCAAATTCCATTGTAGATGTGCTTCTGCACCACAACCACCCGCTGTTCCAATGACGACAGGGATGTCTCTTTCTATGCCAGCTTCAATCATCAACTCTAAATCTCGTTTAACGGCAGCTCGATCGGTAAAGGAAACACCAGCTCCTAAATAGTAAGGGCCAGGGTCCGTGGACCCTGCATCAACTGCAATTAAATGTGGCTTGCGATCTAATCCCGCCTTAAAGGATTCCTCAGGAAAACCATAACCAAGAATGGCAGTCGGAGATAAAACCCTGTATTCTTTCAATTGTTAAATCCCTCCATAACAAAATAAGGTAAGACCACTGTCTTACCTTATTATATACCCAACTACCAGTTATTTCATTAAAACCCTTGGGACATATAGTGAAATATCCGGCCAGATAACAAAAGTAATGAGCATTATAATCATAAGTATAATAAAAGGTAATACTCCCTTCACTACATTTTCCAATCTATCCTTCGCCATGGCACTAACCACAAATAAGTTAAGGCCCACCGGTGGGGTTATCATGGCTAATTCCATATTAACCGTCATGACAACGGCAAATTGAATAGGGTCAATACCCAACTGATGAATCATAGGTAATAGAATAGGTAAGGTTATCAAGGTGATGGATACAGCTTCAAGGAATGTTCCCATGATAAAGAACATCAGGTTTGTAGAGAAAAAAAACAAGTATTTATTAAGATCATTTTCCGCAATCCAATCAGCTACCGAGTTAGGAACCTGATTAGTGGTAAGGAAAAAAGCAAAAATCATAGCTACAGCAATTATTAAAAAGATCATTGAGGAAATATTTATGGATCCACAAAGATAGACCGAATATCTTTTATATGCAATTCTTTATATATAAAGGACGATACAGCAATGGTGTAAAAAACCGAAAGTACGGCGGCTTCGGTGGGCGTTACAACACCTAGGTAGATGCTGCCAAGTATAAAAATAGGTAAAAACCCTCCGGGCAAAGCCTTGATGGTAGTTTTCCATCGTTCTTCCCAAGGGGCCTTGGGACCACGACCAAAACCATTTCTCTTTGCGGTTATAACTGCTGAAGTTAATAGTACCATTGCCATTAAAATACCTGGTAATAACCCTCCCATAAACAGCTTGCCAATGGATTCTTCTGCCACAACACCAAATACCACCATGGTGACACTTGGCGGAATCAAGATTCCCAGTGTACCACCCACTGCTACTAAGCCCATGGCATAGCGTTTCGGATAGCCATTATCAATCATGGCCGGAATCATAATGGCTCCAATGGCAGCAGCTGTGGCAGGACTGGAGCCATAAATGGCTGCGAATACAGCACAGGCAAGGATAGTCACCACCGCTAGGCCACCGGGCAAATGACCTAACCAAGCCCGCAAGAAATTAATCAGATATTTGGCAATACCTCCCCGGGACATTAAAACGCCAGCAAAAACAAAGGCAGGGATAGCCATTAAAGTAGGTGATAATAAGGCTGCAAACATTCGTTGTATAATCATATAAAGGCTAAAGTCCATAGTAAGAGCCAGCACAACAATAGCTGAGGTAGCCAGAGAAATACCAATGGGTACATTTAGCAAAAAAAGAATGATAAACAAACTAAAGATGTAAACGTATGCCTTATAATATTATGATGCATTCTATTTTATTATTAAAAAACCGTTAACGGTTCATTTTTTCCGTTAACGGTTTTTTAAATAGTAACTTCTATTTTATTTTTAAAACATTTTTGGCTGCGTTAATAACCCCAATCCGTACATATTCCTTTGACAGACCACCTTGCAGATATACCGCATAGGGCTGCCGTAACGGTGCGTCCGCAGTTAATTCCAAGGATGCACCTTGTACAAAGGTTCCTGCAGCCATGATAACATCGTCTTCATAACCAGGCATATAGTCTGGTTCCGGCAAAGCATGAGCATCCACCGGGGAGGCTCCTTGAATTCCTCTGCAGAAGGCCACTAATCTCTCCGGGGATTCCAATGCAATGGCTTGAATAATATCTGATCTTTGTTCATCATAGGCCGGAGAGACCTTAAATCCTAACCGTTCAAATAGCCTAGCCGCAAATACTGCTCCCTTTAGTGCCTCGGCAACAATATGGGGAGCAAGAAAGATCCCTTGAAACAGCAGTCCTTGATGCCCAAGGGATGGACCAACCTCAGCCCCAATACCGGGTGCTGTCCAACGATTCGCGGCCCGTTCCACCAAATCTTTACGACCCGCAACATACCCGCCGGTTGGAGCTAATCCCCCTCCGGGGTTTTTCATTAGAGAACCGGCAATTAAATCAGCTCCTATGGCCGTGGGTTCCAGCGTTTCCACTAATTCTCCGTAACAATTATCAACAAATACATAAACCTGGGGAGCGCGTTTTTTGATATAATTGATTAGCTTTTGAAGTTCTGCCATAGTTAAGGAAGGGCGCCAGGCATAACCCCTGGACCTTTGAACAAGCATAACTCTTGTTCGGGGGTTTAATGCTGCTTCGATACCTTCCCAATCCAGCGTTCCCTCCGGTGTCAGTTCTACCTGATTGTAACTAATCCCTAGATCTTTTAGCGAACCCGGTGCATTACCCCTTTTACCAATAATTTCCTCCAGGGTATCATAGGGTGATCCTTGTACCGCCAACAACTCATCGCCAGGTCTTAACATACCAAACAAGGCAATGGCTATGGCGTGGGTCCCTGAGACAATTTGGCCCCTTACCAGTGCTGCTTCGGCTCCGAAAATATGGGCATATATTTTTTCCAGGGCCTCACGGCCAGTATCGTTATAACCATAGCCAGTTGTTCCCCGCAAATGGTAGTCGGAAGTCTTGGCCAGATGAAAACCCTTCAGTACCCTCTGATGATTGGTCATTGCTCTGGCTTCAATTTCTCGATATACAGACTGTACTTCCATTTCTACTTCATTGGCTAACTTGTCCAAAATATCTAGATGCATAATTCCTCCGTTTTGTCAATTAGATTTAGGCCCTGAAGGTATTATATTCCCTCCAGAGCCTCTGTCAAGTCTTCTTTATTGATAGCCATTAGGTCCTGCCTGGTTATTTTTTTTCTTGCTATTAATCGAACAGCCTGCATTCGCATGGCCCTCTCTATTAAGTTACGAACTAACCTGGCATTGCCACTATGCTCGTGTTTACGAGTCTGCTGCGCAACAATCTTATATAATTCCTCCCTGGCCATTGGAGCCAATACATATTGGCGCTGTTTTAACATAAGGTCAGCAATATCCATTAGTTGATCAATGGAATAGTCTGGGAAGGTAATATGTATTGGGAAACGTGAACGCAAACCGGGATTGGTTTCCATAAAGTAGTCCATTTCATCTTGATAACCCGCCAGGATAATAATTAAATTATCCTTATTGTTTTCCATACTTGTTACCATAGAATCAATGGCTTCCTTGCCGAAATCCTTTTCGCCGCCTCTGGCTAATGAGTAGGCTTCATCAATAAAAAGAATACCGCCGATGGCTTTTTTTATTTGATCACGGGTTTTCGCCGCCGTATGACCGATGTATTCACCAACCAAGTCAGCCCGCTCAACCTCAATTAGATGTCCCTTCGGCAAAACGGCCATTTCTTTAAAGAGTCGACCAATAATCCTGGCCACAGTGGTTTTTCCTGTACCAGGATTACCCTTGAAAATCATATGCAGTACCATGGGTTCAAAAATTAACTTTTCTTTTTGTCTAAGCCTTTGAATCTCCACAAAGGCTTGAATTTCCCTAACTAGTTTTTTAACACTATCAAGGCCGATTAACTGGTCCAATTCTCCCAAAATCTCTTGGGTCGCTTTGCGGTCTATTTCTTCCAGTAACTGTGATTTCTCCTGTTGGACTGATTGCCTGGTTGGTAAAGAAGGTTTTTTTATCATACCAACCTGCTTTGGCGGTTCAAACCTAGGCGGATATTTCCACATACTAATTTTGACCATGGAAGCACCTCCGGGCAAATATAACTCGTTATCATTATACGCTCGGAGGTTGCAATAGTGACCAAAAATCAAGAAGCCCCTCCATCAGGAGGGGCAATTGGGCCTGATTATATCGGTTTATTTTCCGAAAAGGAGGTATTAACAGGACGAAGCGGGCTAATGGTAGAAATGGCATGTTTGTATACCATCAGTTGCTTCCCGTCACTTTCCAAAATAACAGTAAAATTATCAAAACCCTTAACCATTCCTTTTAATTGAAAACCATTAATAAGGAAAATGGTAACAGGGATATTTTCCTTTCTAACTTGATTCAGAAAGGCATCTTGTAAATTTATCTGGGGTTTAGTCATGAGGGTTCCCTCCATTGGAAAATATTTTCTATTTTTATTTAAATGTTTCTACAAAGTTAAAAAATCTCCTGCCATTTGCTTCATAATTTCATTCGCAACAGCCTTTTTATTTTCAAAACGATCCATTTCAATCCAAAAAATTCTATTATCAGCTCGAAACCACGTAAGTTGGCGTTTGGCAAAACGTCTAGTATTTCGTTTAAGAATCTCTACGGCCTCCGGCAAAGAATACTCTCCCTTTAAGTAGCCGATAATTTCTTTATAACCCAGCCCTTGTAATGCAGTTCCCAGGCCATTGTATTGCTCCACCAATTCCTTTACCTCAGTCAGCAACCCTCTTGCCATCATCAGATCGACCCGCTGTTCAATCCTTTGGTATAGTAATTGCCGATCCATCGTTAACCCAAACATTTTTAAGTTATATTTCGGCTTCTCTACTTGATCTTTATACTGGTATTCCGCAATTGTTTTCCCGGTTTGATAATAAACCTCCAAAGCCCGGATGACCCGTCTCAGGTCATTGGGGTGCAGGCGTTCAGCTGATTGTGGATCAACCTCAGATAATTTTTTATGCATGGCTGCCGCCCCCACTTGTTCTGCTTCACGCTTAAGACACTCTCTCAACCGATCATCCTTCGGTGCTGTGGTAAAATCATAGTGATCAATTACAGATCGAATATAAAGCCCCGTACCACCCACCAGGAGAGGCAAATTGCCACGATCAATAATTTGGTTAATGAGTTCCTCCACTCTACTTTGATACGTGGCTACACTGAATTCTTCATTAGGGTTAACAATGTCAATCATATGGTGGGGAATGCCTGCCATCTCTTCAAGGGTGGGTTTAGCCGTTCCAATGTCCATGTCACGATAAACTAACATGGAGTCAGCAGAAATCACTTCCCCCTTTACTCTTTTAGCTAGTTCTATAGCTACATTAGTTTTGCCAGAAGCCGTAGGCCCTACAATGGCTATTAACGGCTTTAATGCTTCTATTTTAAAACACCGCCTTTTATTACACCGTAGGCCACCGGGGAATATCTTCCCCCCTGGATCAGTTGAAAGTTTAGTCGTTGAAATTCTTGGCTTTCTCTGTTCTCCTTCATGACCACCCTCTTCCTAGCCACTCGGACTGCCTCTGCCACAGCTTCAATGGACAAAGGACTGCTATTGGCCAGATCTCGTAATGGAGCCATCGAACTTGATTTAACCTTTGGTACCCTGAACATAGGATCAAAATAAACAACATCAAAGGTGTTGCTGGGTAGATTGCGAAGATAATGCAAATGATGTTGGTTAACCACCTGTATCCTACGCATAGCATTTATCAATTCCGGCTTTTCACCGGTATAACTTCTAAGGCCCCGAGCAATAATATGCGCCACTGGAGCAGCATCCTCTAACCCTACAATGATACCCTTGGTTCCCACCACATAACTGGCCACCAAGGCATCAGCAGCCAATCCCAGGGTACAATCCAACAGGGAGTCTCCTTCCTGGAGGTCCATTGCTTTTATCATTTGGTCAGTTTTCCCAGCCTGTAGTTCCTTTATACGTAATTTAGCTAATCCTGGATGAAAAAAGAATTCTTTTCCATTGGTAACTAAAGAAAGTTTCTGGTGGCTGACCAATAATATAGTGGAAGCACCTGTCATTTCTCTAATGAAATCCAGTGAATATTTCTCCCTTGGTTGATAGGGTATCTTCCACTCTCTACTTAATTCCAGGGCCTTTTCCTCCAGGTTTTTCCTGCTTCTAATTCCAGTGGTGATAACAAGGGAATCATTCATCGTTTGAACCTTTTCTTCAACTCCTCTTGACTAATCTGAATCAAAGTTGGTCTACCATGGGGACAAGTATAGGGCTTTTGACACCTCGCCAAGCCATCCAGCAACGCTTTCGTTTCGACAGCACTAAAGTGCTGTCCGGACTTAACCGCATCCCGACAGGCCATGGCTGCTGCCAGATGATCCAAAACCAGATTCTTTTCGACTTTTTGGGAAGGATTTTCTTGCAATCTTGCCAACAAGTCCAAAAATACCTCTTTGGGTTCTGTTATAGCGTTTGTGGGAACACCCCTCAACAAAAAAGTATCTCCACCAAAGTGCTCCAGTATAAAGCCAAGTTCATTAAAGTCCACAATATGCTTGATAATCAATTGAGCCTCATGATGGGGAATTTCAAGGGTCAGGGGTTCCAGAAGCATTTGCGCTTCTACATAATTGCCTAAAAGATAAAGATATTTCTCGTAAAGCACCCGTTCATGTGCCGCATGCTGATCAATGATATACAAGCCACCTTCTCCGTGGGCTAAAACATAGGTTGGCGGTACCTGACCAGCGGGTACTAAGACAGGAAAACCCAGTGTCTCTGCGGGTTGGTAAGTGTTCGGGTTTTCTTTCAATTGCTGTTCTTTAACATCCACTACCGGAGGGATCTCTTCTCTATTGATAGAACTTCCTTCATCGGGTAGAAGGCTATTTTTTCCCCTGACAGGAGCAATCCTTCGGGAAGAAAAATGAAGCTGTTCCTGGTCATGCCGGGGGGGCATTATTTTGCCGCTGGGTAAATCACAGGCAACCAATCTTGGATGCTGGGACTCTTTTGGTTGAAGTTCCTTTTCCTTACTATCCGGTTTAACCTCCAGATTTTCTGCCCTTTGATCCGTTGCTGTGTTCTTTGTCCTGCCGGGCATGATTTCCCATAACCCGGTAATAGCTGTCGGTACATTGAGGGAGTCACTGAGGGCTGCCAACAACTCTTCCTGAATCTCCCCTTCCCTTGCCATACGAATCTCCATTTTGGTAGGATGTACATTGACATCAACCTGGGTAGGATCAATATCTATGTGTAATATGGCAATGGGAAAACGCCCCGCGGGAATCAAGGTATCGTAGGCCTGCTGTAATATAGAGGAAAGAAAACCACTTCGAATATATCGTCCATTGATAAAGAAATTTTGATAATGCCGGGAGGCTCTAGTTAGAACAGGTTTTGAAATCAGTCCAGCTACTGAAAGCAGTTTCCCCTGATAGCCTATCTCCAACATGCTTCTCACATTATCCAGCCCAAAGATCACCGCCGCCGTGTCTTTTAACGACCCGGTGCCCGGACTTGAGAATAGCACCCTGTTACCGCTGCGTAATTCAAAACGAACGTCTGGACGAGCCATGGCCAGCCTGGTTATTAAATCACTTACCTGACTGGTCTCTGCATTGGCTGTTTTAAGGAACTTTCTTCTGGCCGGAGTATTAAAAAATAAATCCTTTATCTCAATGATTGTGCCAACGGGACACCCCGTTGGCACAACATTTTGCATATAGCCACCTTCAATTTGCATGGTTGTACCGGCCAGTTCATCTTCTGTTCGAGTGGTTAGGGTTACCTTAGAGACTGCAGCAATACTGGGTAGTGCTTCTCCTCGAAACCCTAAGGTTAAAATACTATTTAAATCCTCTGCCCTTTTTATTTTACTAGTGGCATGGCGCAGAAAGCAAAGCTGAACATCCTCTGCTGGCATTCCGTAGCCATTATCCACCACTTTAATGCCAGTTATGCCACCCTGTGTTAACTCAACACTTATTCTATTGGCACCGGCATCCAAGCTGTTTTCCACTAATTCTTTAACAACAGAAACCGGACGTTCCACCACTTCTCCAGCTGCTATTTTGTTAGCCGTGGCTTCATCCAATATAGTAATGTTTGACAAGTTGTCACCCCTAACCGTCTGAGCGTATTTCTCTGTTGCCCAGCCGTTGATAAATCATAAAGGTATCAGTAGATTTATCTTGCAGATAAATGTAATCAAAGTGAGGGTCCCCTTTGGCCTGCTCATAACTTTCCCACGCCTCTGCCTGACATGATTTGCATGACTGGAAGGGGATGCTGATGGCACAAATCCTATAGTGCTTACCATTGGGATGGTATGCCTGCGAATCTAAACTAATAAACCCAGAGCACTGATCACAGACCCGAACCTTTTCAATTTGTTTTTCTTCTATATAATGTGTATCGTAAAAAATGGGCTTTGTTCTCTGATAAAAACCAGTTCCCTTAGCTAGGGTGTATTTATCAAACTGGTGACGTTTAGCCCAAATTTCTTGCAGTTCCTCTACGACACGACCAATTTCCGAGGTCACCTTAGGGCTTTCTTTAAATTTGGCAGGGTTATATTCCGGCTCAACTACAGACGTATAATCCTTCCCTGCCAGGGCCAGCAGGATTGCTAGATTTACATAGGGCAACGCCGTTTCAATGGCATAACCCCCTTCGAGGACTGCAAGATTTGGTTTTAATTTTTCCGTTAACCTTGCGTACCCCTGGGCAGTGATTTTCATTCGTCCCAGAGGATCAGTGAAGTGATTATCCTGTCCTGCCGAATTGACAACAAAATCCGGTTGGAAATCCTTCAAGATAGGAAGTATCAGATGATCCATCACATAGTGCAGACCGGAATCCGTTACACCGGGTGGTAGGGGTATGTTGATGGTAGATGCGTATGCGCCAGGACCCCCTAACTCATAGGTAAAACCAGTGCCCGGATAAATGGTGCGACCATCTTGATGAAAGGAAATAAAAAGCACATCGGGATCATGGTAAAAAATATCCTGGGTACCGTCTCCGTGATGAACATCCGTATCCACAATGGCGATTTTTTTAACCCCGTAGGTTTTTCTAAGATATTCGACGAGAACAGCTTCATTATTAATATTGCAAAATCCCCGATTTCCGTGAACAACCCGCATGGCATGGTGTCCTGGGGGTCGCACTAGGGCAAACCCATTGGCAATTTCCCCAGCCATCACTCTATCGCCTAAGTCAATGGCCGCTCCGGCTGCAATCCGATGTGCATCTAAAACTTGCTCCTCTACATTGGGCACACAGAAATGAACCCGGGCGATGTCATGTTTTGAAGCCATGCGTGGAGCATATTGCTGGATTTCCGGCAGATCTAAAATACCCTCTTCAAACATTTGATCCCTGGTATAAAGGAGGCGCTCCTCCCGTTCGGGGTGCGTTGGCGAAATTGCCCAATCGAAGGCAGGAAAAAAGATAACGCCGGTTTTTTTGCTCATGGTAAAAACCTCCCCCCGGTTCCGATATGAGCCAGAATCCCCCTGGGTGTTTGCACCGAAATGTGAAATAATCTGCCAGTGGTTTGCCAATCTCGAACCACATTAAAAACATCCTGATTGATTATTTCTATTTCATCAACATAACTACGCAAATTCATTTTCTCAGCCCGTTTTAACAACCAGGATTTTGTCAGTTCAACGGCAGAGAGTTCATCCAGTTTGCCGGCTAATTGGCCCTGGTACCCCTCCTCCTCCACAATGTAAATCTGCCGCTCTGTATCGGCCATTAGATTTACTTGTAAGGTAGGCCGGGCAACCGCTGCTCCGATGGCATTGGCCACCGGGGCATGGGGAGGCAATATAGGGGTACATCCTAATCTTGCAGCGATTTGAGGAACAAAACCAGCGGCTCCTCCCCCTACCCCCACAACATTTTGCGGGCGCACTTTGCACTTTTGTATAACCTCCCATACACGGTAAGCCGGTTCTTGCTCCCACTCCATATACATTCGCTCTATTTCAACAACCACCATGTCAATAACCAAATTTACAATGGCCTGGGCAACTTCCCTGACACCCATGCCCAAGGGAGCTCCCAGGATAGTCATTGCCTCGTGGGCTCTATCCTCATCACCAATTTGGCTAATTCCCATGACCCGTAAGGCATCCGTTGGTGTAGGCATGGGCCCCCCCAAGCAATAGGCAGGACCCATTCTTTCTGAGTAAATAATAAACTCTTTTCCTACCCTTTCTACAACGCTATCCCCACCCACTGGAACTGAATGCACTGCTAAAGCTCTGACCTGTGTATAACGTTCTCCGATCTTTGCCCCCTTGGAAGCCAACAAAGGATTACCTGATAAAACTAAAGCTAAATCCGTGGTGGTCCCTCCAATATCCACCACCAAAGAGGTTTCCCCCGGCGGTGTTAAGGCTTGTACGCCTAGGGTACTGGCAGCAGGTCCGGAAAAAATGGTTTCTACCGGAACTTCTTCCGAAGCGCTAAGAGGTAGTGTTCCCCCATCCGCTTTTAAGATAAAAACAGTTGCCGTTATATTTCTACGCGCCATAGCATCCCTTACAGCCTTAGTAAAATAACGATACTTCTGGCGGGTTGCACAGGTTAGAACCGTATTGGCTATGCGCCGAGGAAAGTTTAGTTTTCCCCCAGCCCTATGTCCCATTTCTACCTGCCAGTCTGGATGATGTTTGTTTATGAAGTCAGCGACCTTTACTTCGTGGCTATTGTTTCTAGTGGAAAACTTTCCGATCACAGCCACCTTGTTATAACCCTTGGCTTCCAACCAGGCAAGAACCTCCTCCATTTGGGAAGGTTGCAATGGTATGATCTCTCTTCCGCGATAATCAATGGCCCCATTTAAACAAAACACATCGTCCTGATCCCGTAAGTCTGAAAAAGTTCTGCCGGGCCCAGGCATTATGACGACCCCAACCGGGTCATATTTCTTTTCTGCAATTAAATTTGTAACCAGAGTTGTACTAAAGACAACTCTTTCTATCTTATGACTGGGTATTCCCTTTAGCAGGTTATCCAGTGCATCTCCCAGGGAAATTAATAAGTCATCCTGGGTTTCCACCTTGGCAGTTGCACAAACAGCACCGCCATCCAGCAACACAGCATCGGTGCATGTGCCGCCAACATCTATACCGATCAACATGACGGGCCTCCTAACTAATTTTTTATAGAGGGACCATATCCTTCGTCAACAAACACTTGACTCTCCCGCATGGACCCATATTTCCAGTTTAACACATTCTCTTTAATCCTTGCACCAAACAAATTAAAGTATATAAAAAAAACCTAAATATCATTGCATTTCCCGCAATCTCTTTTGTAGATTGTCTAAAAAGTTCAAACTCTCTAACGGTGTCATATTTGTAAGATTTAAGGCCAAAATTTCTTCTTTCACTTGGTCTTCCTGGGGTGTAAACATAGCCAATTGTTCACTGGCAGCTGCAATCTGTGTTTTTCCTGCCACCACTTCCTGAGCCGCCCTTTGGTGAAATTCCAATTGCATTACCAACTCACTGGCTCTTCTGATAATTGATGTGGGTAGTCCGGCCAGTCTGGCACAATGTACACCATAGCTTTTGCTGGCCTTTGACCGAACCACCTTACGCAGGAAAACCACTTCATCTCCTTGCTCCTTTACAGCCGTGGCATAGTTTTTAAGTCCCCTCAAAAGCCCCTCCAGTTCAGCCAACTCATGGTAATGGGTAGAAAAAAGAGTACGACAGCCCACTTCATCATGTAAAAATTCAATAACCGATTGAGCAATGGCCATCCCTTCTAGATTGGAAGTTCCCCTGCCAAGTTCATCTATAATAACTAAGCTTTTGGCTGTGGCATGGTCAATTATTTGCTTGGTTTCGTACATTTCCACCATAAAGGTACTTTGACCCGAAGTTAGATCATCCGAAGCACCTACTCGAGCAAAGATTCGATCCACAATGCCAATCCGGGCACGTTGGGCAGGTACGAAACTACCCACCTGAGCCATTAAGACAATTAATGCCACCTGTCTCTGATAGGTACTTTTGCCACCCATATTGGGGCCGGTTATTAAACATAAACGTTCCTCTTTTATGTCTAAATAGGTATCATTGGGGACAAACCCACCTAGGCCCTGGGTATTTTCCACCACTGGGTGCCGACCATCTTTGATCTCAATAATGCCGTTGTCTGTTACCTCAGGACGAACAAAACCATTTCTAACTGCCACTTCTGCCAGAGAAACCAAAGCATCAATCTCTGATAACAGGGCCGCGGTTTTTTGAATGCTGGATACCTCCGCAGCAACTTTGGCACGAATAGCAACAAATAGGTTGTATTCTAGTTCCACCAACCGATCCTCTGCCCCCAGAATCATGCTTTCATATTCCTTCAGCTCTGGTGTTATAAATCGTTCAGCATTGGCCAAGGTTTGTCGGCGCTGATAGTATTCTGGCACCATACTTAGATTTGCACGGGTAACCTCCAGGTAATAGCCAAAAACCTTGTTAAAACCAACTTTAAGGTTCTTAATACCAGTATTCTCTTTTTCCCTGGCTTCCAAGCCCGCCAGCCAAGTTTTGCCATCCCTCGCAGCGTTTCTAAGCTGGTCAACTTCCTGGTCAAAGCCATCTTTTATTAATCCCCCATCCCTTAAGGATACCGGTGGATTTTCAGCCAAGGCCAAGTCTAATACTTTCCGTAAATCAGACAGCGTGTTAAACTCTGTATAGATCCTCTTTAACCGTGTGCTGCTAACCGCTGCTAGGGCGTCATGAATAAAAGGTAGCTTCTCCAGGGACCCTCGCAGGGCAATCATATCCCTGCCATTGGCACTGCCATAGGCCGCCCGAGCCGCCAGACGCTCCAGGTCATAGATTTGTTTTAAAGCACCGCTAATTTCCTCCCTTAGTAGAATGGAATTAACCAGTTCCTCCACTGCATCTAAGCGTTCCTGAATTTTTAACGTATCAATAAGGGGTTGCTCTAACCAATTCTTTAACATTCGCCCGCCCATGGCGGTCTTGGTTGCATCAAGCACCCACAAAAGAGTTCCCCTTTTATCTCCATCTCTGAGGGATTTAGAAATTTCCAAGTTGCGTCTGGCTATGCCATCCAGCATCATATAAGCCCTGGGGGAATAGGCTGTGATCTCGGTAATATGATTTAATTGTCGTTTTTGGGTATTAATTAAATACTGCAATAAAATACCTGCAGCCATACAAACAGCCGGCCTATCTTTATATACTGCGCTTACTTTCTGGCCAAACTGATTATTTAGTAACTCTATGTAATCTGAAACCTGCTGAGTTTCTTCTAGGGTTGTAAATACTGTAGACGGCAGAAAATTAAAGGCTTGAACAGTCTTTTCGTGTTTTTTCAAATCCGGTGTTAGTAATACTTCCCGGGGAGTCAAACGCAGGATCTCATCCAACAAGCTCTCCAATGACCAATGGCCTTCCATTTCTGTCACCTGAAACAAGCCGGTAGATAGATCTGCCACAGCCATTCCACAATTATTAGAGCTTGTCTGACTGATGGCCACCAAGTAATTGTTATCCTTTTCGCTTAGCATACTGCCGTCCATCAGAGTACCCGGGGTAATCACCCGAATCACTTCTCGTTTAACAATACCCTTCGTTACCTTTGGGTCCTCTACCTGTTCACAAATCGCAACTTTATAACCCTTTTCAATTAATTTACTGATATAGCTATCCGCAGCATGAAAGGGTACACCGCACATGGGAACTCGCTCAGGTTCCCCGGCATCTCGACCTGTGAGCGTTATTTCAAGTTCCTGGGATGCTAGCTTGGCATCCTCGAAAAACATTTCGTAAAAATCTCCTAATCTAAAAAACAAAATAGTATTGGGATGTTGCTTTTTAATATCCAAATACTGTTGCATCATTGGCGTTAAGGCCACAAATATCTCCCTCCCGTACCAATTATAACATAGCTATCCAGAGGGCTAAAGAAAACTTGGTTTACGCCCATACCCATAGGGAACAAGTATGCCTTAGTTGCCCTTATGCAAGTAGGATAGTTTTATACAAAAGAAAAACCCCCTTGGTTCACTGTTCAATACCAAGGAGGTTTTTCAGTATATTAACATTAGAAAGTTTGCTACTTTTTCCCATATGAACGCATATTAAATGTCGTAGACCTACGACAAGTAACTAGCCTCAACTGAAGGTGCCGCAGCTCGAACAACCCTGGGGCTCTTTAGGGCCTTCAATTCCCTCACTGATTTGATCATTAACTTGATTTAGGAATTTTTGAAATTTCTCCTGAATTTCTGCAAATTCACGAATCAAGTTATTACCCATCATCTGATCTTCCATGGCGTGGGCATCATTTAACTGCTCATCTGTTAGTTCTTTCCCCTGCATACGATACATTTGATGAGATTGTTGAAGTTGCTGAAATTTTTCAATTAATGCCAATGCGTCAACATCTGCCATCATAGCAGCTTCTTTTGCCCGCATGGTTTTGTATTCCTCAGACTGGGCAATGAGTTTACCCAATTCTAAAGCTCTCTCTAAAACCACATTACTCATATTTTTCACCTCCCCCAAGGATATAAGAGAATTTATGCTAGGTACCATTGGGTACCACTTCTCCCTCTAACAAATTTGGACGTCCCTTTGTGATTCTAATCTGCACCAGTTGCCCTGGCAAGTGACCAGACCCTTGAAAAACAACAAGTTTGTTTGTTCTGGTACGTCCCGCCAACAGATCCGGGTTGGTTTTGGTCTCTCCCTCTACCAGGACTTCTAAGACCCTGCCCTCTTCCCGTTGGTTATTTTCAAGAGAAATAAGGTTTTGTAGTTCAATTAACCTTTGTATACGTTCACTCTTGACCTCCTCCGAAACTTGTTCCAGCTTGGCCGCCGGAGTTCCGGAACGAATATTGTATACAAAGGTGAAGGCACTATCATACCGAACCTGCTTCACTAAATCAAGGGTCTCCTGAAAATCTTCCTCAGTTTCTCCCGGGAACCCAACCATTAGATCTGCAGTAATACTGGCATTGGGAACCCTCTCTTTGATCTTTCTAATTAACTCCAAATAATGTTCCCTGGTGTAACCACGGTTCATCATTTTTAATACTCGATTACTACCAGCCTGTGCAGGAAGATGGTAATGTTCACAAACCTTTTTTGCGGATGCCACCACTTCTATAAGCCTCTGATCAAAGTCTCTGGGGTGCGAGGTCATAAACCTTACACGCTCCAGTCCCGTAATATCATCAATAGCCATCAGAAGATCTGCAAAACGGTAATTATTCTTAAAATCTTTGCCGTAGGAATTTACATTTTGCCCAAGCAAGGTCACTTCTTTATAGCCTTCCTGAACTAATTCCTTTATCTCATCAATAATATCTTCGGGTTGGCGACTGCGCTCTCTGCCTCTGACATAGGGCACAATGCAGTAGGTGCAGAAGTTATTACACCCGTACATGATGGTTACCCAAGCCTTTAGTTTATCCTTACGTTTTACTGGAATGCTTTCCGTGATTCCTTTTTCAGTGGCCCAAACTTCCAGCACTGCCTCATGGTTTTCCTGTACTTGATGAATCATGCGAGGCAATTCATGAATATTATGGGTGCCAAAAATCAAATCAACGAAGGGAAAACTACGTCTAATGCGCTTGGCCGCATCTTCCTGTTGGGACATACAACCACAAACACCTAAAATCAGATCTGGTTTCGCCACCTTCAGTTTTCTCAGACGTCCCAGTAGACCAAAGACTTTGCTCTCAGCTGTCTCCCGGACACAACAGGTATTTAACAAAATAATATCTGCTTCTTCTTGAGCACTCGTAGGACAATAACCCAAATCCTCCAGCATACCAGCTAGGGATTCTGCGTCCCTTTCGTTCATTTGGCAACCAAAGGATTGAATAAGGTACAGTTTAGAATTATTCATTGCATTTGTCATTTTATCTTGGTGCTTTTCAGCCATCTATCTGTTTTCCTCCAAAAAGCTAAAATGGAAAGTTCATGGCGAACAATAACATTTTCCCATATTTACTAAGGGATTGCAAACTATTACTTTTAGTTTTAGAAAATTGTAAGGGAATAATACTATTTTGGTTAAGATAAAACTCATATAAAAATTATTTAACTTGTCCAAAAATCCAACCTCACAAATCACCAAAAATAGAGATACACCATCAGTTTTTATAAATGAGCGAAGAAGGCCCTTACCTATCGCGATTCTCCCCGCAGGTAAGAGCCCTTAAAATAGTATATTCAAATTACAAGTTAATCAGCCAATTACAAATACTGTACATTCCTACGTTCTCTTTTGGGATTAATTCTAACTTTTAGAATAATCGTAAAATCCCCTGCCGGTCTTGACACCAAGATGTCCTGCTCGGACCTTTTGTTTAAGGGCCTGAGAGGGACGGAACTTAGGATCGCCGAATTCCTTGTAGAAATACTCAATTACCATTAATAGTACATCAATACCTATCAAATCACACAAGGCCAGCGGTCCTATAGGCATGTTGGCACCTAGTTTCATGGCTTCGTCAATTTCCTCCACAGAAGCCACACCTTCCTGGTAAGTGTGGGCAGCGTCATTTAGGTAAGGAACTAATATGCGGTTTACGATAAAACCTGGTGCTTCATTGGCCTTTATAGCAGTTTTACCAATTATTTTACATGCTTCTATAGCTAATTCTACTGTTTCCTGGCTAGTTTCAACGCCGGGAATTAACTCCACCAGTTTCATAACGGGTACCGGGTTAAAAAAGTGCATTCCCACAACCCTATCCGGTCTACCACTGGCTGCCCCGATTTCGGTAATACTAAAGCCTGAAGTATTCGAAGCAATAACTGTGTTGGGTGCACATATTTCATTTAATTCCTTGAAAACCTTTTTCTTTACGTCTAGGTTTTCAACTACCACTTCAATCACTAGGTCACAATCTTTGAAATCATTATTATTGGTGCTTAATTTTATGTTTTGAAGGTAACTGGCCTTATCCTGATCAGTGATTTTCCCCTTGGTCACACTCTTTTCCCAATTCTTCATCATACCTGCCAGTGCCTTATCTACATATTTTTGTTCAATATCTACCAGTACAACCTGTAACCCTGACTGAGCACCTACTTGGGCAATCCCCGCTCCCATGGTGCCAGCACCCAATACCCCCATCTTTTTAATGGCCACAATAATCTCCCCTTTTTTAAACTTATATCCATAGGTGAGCATAATTAATTTGCAAATGTATCAAGCTATTTCACCGAAACATCTATAACAGTTCTTATAAAAATACTAAAACGCATCTGATTGAATATTCTGAATTAAATCCATAAAGAGGATTTAGTTACCTACTTAAAACTATACCCAGTAACCAGTAGCACTTTAAAGATTACTTTACATTCCCTTTTCTTTCATCAGCTTAAGCATAGGTTTGTAACTATCTTCAAACATATTCATAAATGTCTCAAAGTCACCGGCCAAGAGGCTACGGCCATTCCCCAGGTAAACAGCCAGTGGGTCCAGCGTGCGCATTATCATTACTTGTTCTTCAGTAGGCAGTTCAGTTTCGCTAAGGTTAGGAGATATCGCTAAGTCCCATTTAACAGCGGCTTTAATATTTTCCAGTTTTACCCCGGGATGGATTTTTTCAAGGTACATTTCCCTAGTATCAACATCAAATCGGTACACTCCCATGGTGGTTATGACAGCTACAGGACCTCCTCCACATAACCCTGCCTGTTCACGGGCACCAGGTCGGCCATCAAGATAACCCGGTGAGGTTAAATAATCAAGTTTCTCCACAAAATTCCTACCGTCCTGGCGCATCATTATTAAGATACGATTGGCAGATGAAGCTAGGTCATTGGCTCCTCCACTCCCGGCCAAGCGTACCTTGGGATTATAATAATCAGTACCAATAAATGTTGAATTCAAATTACCAAACTTATCTATTTGTGCTCCGCTTATGCAGGCTACATCCACAAAGCCAGCCTGTTGTGCACCCATGACTTCCCTTTGGTTCCCGGTGTAATAAGCCCGCTCATTATTTACAGCGCAATTTACACACATTGGCAGACGCCTGGGTGACGGACCTACCGCCCCATACTCTACCATCATATTAAAGTTAGGAGCATGGGTAAATTTTGCCACCGTTGCTGCCATCAGAGGCATACCAACCCCAATAAATGCCAGTTCCCCATCTTGAATTTCTCTAGCCGCTGCGGCTGTCATTAATTCAGGCAGAGTATAATCCTTTGCGTAATTAATCATACCTATCACCTCACTTCTCCAAAGCGCTGGTATTTATGTTCACTCAGCATCAAACGGTAAAGACGATCATATCCTATCATTTTGCAGTAATCATCCCAATCCTTTGTGCCAAGGACATACTTATTTAGCCAAGCTTCGTAGCCTTCTTGGGTGGCAAATTAACACCTCTAAACAATGATTTTTTTATTAAAGGCTATATTTCTCTGCTCCATAGGGAAGCCATCGCTGGTCCATCTCCAACACACAGGGAAGCTCCACCCAGAGTCAGTCCCAGGCGTTCCATTTCATAGTATAAAGATACTATTAGACGTAGACCGGTACATCCAACCGGGTGTCCCAGAGCGATTCCAGAGCCATTATGGTTGACTTTATCCAATGTTAATTCCATGCCATAATCTTCTTTTAGCATCCTGCCTACCCCCAAGAACTGAGCAGCAAAGGCCTCGTTAATTTCCCAATACTCTATATCTTCAAAGTTCAGGTTAGCCTTTTTAAGGACTTTAGGAATAGCCACTGCTGGACCCAATCCCATTACTGTAGGTTCTATTCCCTCACTGCAAATGTTGACTAATCTTAAAAGCGGCTTGATACCCAATTCCCTTGCTTTCTCCTTAGACATTAGGATAGTTGCTGCTGCTCCATCATTGATACCAGAAGCATTGGCGGCGGTAACTGTTCCTCCTTTTTTAAAAACCGGGGGTAATTTACTCATTGCTTCAAGATTGGCATCAGCTATTAAATGCTCATCTTTTTCAAAATAAGTTACCTGTCCTTTTTTTCCTTTAAGCTCTACCGGCACTACCTCTCGTTTAAAAGTTCCCTCTTCAACTGCTTTGCTGGCACGTTGGTGACTAATAAGGGCCAGTTGGTCACATTCATCGCGGGTAATTCCATATTTTTCGGCAACATTTTCTGCGGTTATGGCCATATGAGCACCCGTAAAAGGGCAGAATAAAGCATCACGAATCAGGCCATCCTCAACAGTTTGTGCATTCATCCTGTAACCCATCCTTGCATTTGGGAGCAAATAAGGAACGTTGGTCATACTTTCTGTACCTACCACCAAAGCAATGTCTGTATTACCAAGCATGATATTATGAGCGGCAATTTCAAGGGCCCGCATACCAGAGGTACAATTTTGGTTAACATTAACTGCACTACTCTTAACATCTAGTCCGCAGGCCATTCCTACCCATCGTGCTGGCAACGAGCCTTGCATATGAGGATAAACCTGCCCCAGGGTAATTTCATCAACCATGGATGGATCAATTCCTGCCCGCTTGATGGCTTCCTTCCCTACAGTAATATCAACTCCCATATTGCACCACAGTTCCTAACCCCTTAAATCCATTACTCATACCTCCTGTTTTTTGTAGTAATTACTTCTACAAGTAGCTTTTAATAGCAAAAATCTCTCACTTTCTATAACGCAACTAATGTGCCAGAATATTAAGATATATAAAACCTTTATTTTTCTGGGTTTAACAAAGAACAGCATACCTATGTAATGTTTTAATATTTGTTTATTGGCCACAAGAACGGTAAATTTGGCAAGAAATATAATTACGGTTTTTAGAAAATATTGGGGCACTAAGTTTTTTGGGGCAAATTTTTGGCCATATTTCTATAGCTTTTTAATTATGTACCTCAATTAAGTGTAAAAAAAGAAAAAGGACCACTTGGTGGTCCTCAGACTTTCAAGAAACGGGCTCTTTATTAGTATACCGAATGAAACATATTTATTAAACCTTTTAAATAACAAGTTCTAAATAAAAACACAGCATTTTGCTGTGTTTTTATTTAGACTAATTTTATTTAGACTAATAGGTTTTTATGCCTTAACAAAGTATCTATAATAGCATTGCTATCCAGTGTTACATTGGGAACTACCCATAGGGCCAAAGCCACAATAGCCATTGACAACACTGTAATTATTATCTTTCTCAACTTTTAGTCATCCCTTCCTCATTTTGTCTAAGTTAGTTCCATTAAGTTTAATATTATAACAAAAACCTTATGTCATTTCCGCTAACCTGAAGTTTATACAAGTTATAAAATTTTGTAAACATTTTATAACTTGTTTTTTATGATTTCTAGCGTCCAGATGACATGTATAAGATCCTATGACTTGGAGAATTTTATCTTAATACTTATAGAATGTGGGTGATTAAATTGTTAAAAATGGGAACCGTATTCTATGCACTGATTATTGGCTTTATCCTCCTGTTTCTGTTTGCCCTTGCAGCAACAAAAATAAAAATACGCTAAGCAGGGGCTTCATTCACTACTATATTCAATTAGTTTATTTTAGTCCCCGGAACCATAGTATCACTACTAATCACATCAATAATCGCTGGTTTCCTAAAAGATAACACACTTGTAAATACTTGCTCCAACTGATCGCATTTTTCTACCCGATACCCTACTCCACCACAGGACTTTGCAAACAAAGCAAAATCAGGGTTAAGCAAATCAACTCCCTGTGGGTATTAAATTGCCAGTGAGCATTCTATTCTTTTCTTCAATTAAACCTCCATTGTTAACAATAATAATAACAATAGGCATATTGTATTTTACAGCAGTTGTAAAGTCTGCCAACAACATGCCAACACCACCATCGCCAACCAGTGCCACAACTTGTCGGGAAGGTTTTGCAATCTTGCATGCTAGGGCGGCTGGCAGCCCAAAACCCATCGTCCTCCATTTTCCAGATAGAATAATCCTCTGTTCCTTTGGCACGAAATCCCTGCCGAACCAAATGGTATGATCTCCTGTATCAAGGCAAACAACAGCATTATCTTCTAGGGACTTAGACATGGCACTGGCAATCTTAGCAGGTGGTACAGGTTGACCTTGACCAGAGGCCTCCTTATAAACCTGTGTATGCCAAGCAACATGGGCTTTTTTTATCCTTTCACGCCAGCCCTCACGATTCTTTTGGGTCAATCTGGAACTAATTTGCGGTAATATTTCAGTAGCATTGCCAACTATACCATAGTCCACTTGACTTCCCAAACCCACATTGGCCGGAATGGTATCCAATTCAATAACGGGAATATGTTTGGGAGTATAATCGTCGGGCCACCAATTCACCCCAATTCGAAAGCAAATATCTGCTTCTTTCAATATGCTTTCGACATAGGCGTTTCCGGCATGCCCCAGACCACCCACGGCCAAAGGATGGTCACCGGAAATGACGCCCATACCTCCTAATGTATGCAATACTCCCGCTCCCCATTTCTCAGCCAGTTCTAAAATCTCATTTCTCCGGTTAATTTAGCATAGGCCGAGGCGCCATCAGTGAAGCCGTTTCCTCATGTCTTACAGCATAGTATTTGATCGTATTTTGTCTGGCCAAGGCATCTAACAGATAGAATATACCATCCCCCACAACACCAAAAACATTTTTCACACCCCATGCCACCAATTAATCTACCATAACCTAGGCAACTGTTCTAGACATTCGTCAACCTCCTATGGATTTTGACTTTAGTCTTACCAATCATATCTTACCCATTCAAAACTTTATAGCAATGTAGTTTCACACTGGGCCTGACCATTCCATATAGTAAATCATCAACTTAAAAGGAGGTCTGGTCTTATGTCTCGTACAGCACTATACATTTGTCTTGGATTTTTGATTTTTTTAATTTTAATTGTTTTGCTGCTATTTCTCTTTTTTTAAGGAAACCACGCAAAACATAAACCTCCTTTATGGCGGTTTTATTTGCAAATCAGAAAGTATAAAATTTTCCGACTTGCATAAGGGCAACTAAGGCTTACACCGTCGCCTAAAGGCTCTCGTGCCCTATAGGGTATGGCGTAAGCCAAGTTTTTTCTATAGCAAAGTCCCTTGGTACCAACTGATGGTATCCATAATCCCCTTTTCCAATGATACCTTAGGTTGCCAGTTTAGAACCTGTCGTGCCAGTTGTGTATCCACACAATAGGCAAACTGTTCCCCCTGTGCATAGGGCCTTTCACCAATTCGTAAAAGCTCGGTGCGTCCTAGCGAGGTGGCAACGGTCATTGCCACCTCCTTCAGCGGATAGGATTGACCCATGCCAATATTCAATATCCCACCCCTTGCCCTTGGGGTATTGGCTGCCAGCCATAATGCCTCTACCACGTCGTTTACATGAATAAAATCCCTATACTGCTCGCCGCCAGTCATGGCAAAGGGCTGCTCCAATAATAAACTCTTTATTAACTGACTCAAAAAAAATTGTTCTCCCTGCCCTGGTCCGTAAACCAGGGCCAGCCTTAAAGTAACCACCGGCAACTTGAAATAGTTATAGCAAAGACAACCTAAGGCCGTGGCAGCAGCCTTTGCTGTGCCGTAGGCAGAGGTCGGGTACAATGCCTGGTGTTCCCGGTACGGTGTAGGCCCCCTCCCGTATTCGGCAACACTCCCTACCAATATAACAGACTGGCAATTTACACCCTGCAAGGAACGTAGAAGGTTCATGGTCCCCAATAAGTTGATTTCATAGGCCTGTAACACATCTCTCCAGGAATGTCCATTAGGTCTTAACCCCGCTAGGTGGCACACAATTTCTGGTTGAAAGTATTGAACCACAGCTTTCATCTGGTCATAATCAAGAATATTTGCCTGTAAGAATTCTTCATGGTCATTTTTTAAAGTTCCCACGAGTTTACTCTTGCGAAGTACACCTACCTGCATATTCTCCTTACATAAACGACTAACCAGATGGGTTCCTATAAAACCACTGGCCCCCGTCACTAGAACTCTCTTTTTTACTCCCAATTTCATTCACGTCCTTGGAAAACCCCTTATGCCCCCGACAAAACCACGTCACTCCATGGTATACTTGACTGGTCTTCGATCCATCAGAAACTTGCGGTACCATTCGATGGTAACGGACAGCCCCTTAGTCAGGTCCCACCGGGTATGCCAATTTAATCGTTCTTTGGCCTTGCTACTATCACTATATTGGTGAAGTATTTCCCCGTTCATATGTTTCCTAATTTCCGGCACGAACTCCTTACCCGCTATCCTTATTATTTCTTGCACAATTTCCAGTACTTGATAGGGCTGCTGAGGTGCAAAATTAAAGGCCTCACCCATAACATTGGAACGATGCAGATTTTTTGCCAGAGTTAGGTAGGCATCCACAGCATCTTCTACATAGAGGTATTCCCGGAGGGGGCTGCCATCACTACGCAGTACAGGCGGTCGACCTTCCAGCACCGCCTTGATGGTCCCTGGAATGATGCGATTAAAATTCAAGTCCCCCCCACCGTATACATTGGCCAATCTGGTTATGGCAACAGGTAGTCTATAAGTATGATAATAACTCTGGGCAAGCAAATCGGTGCAGGATTTAGAGACATCATAGGGGTGTTTTCCCCTTAAAGGTTGATCTTCTCTATAGGGTAACTCTTTACTGTCACCATATGCCTTATCGCTGGAAGCAACCACAACCCTTTCAACGGTGGGAGACAGTCGGCAGGCCTCTAGAACTATCCAAGTCCCTCTCAAATTTGATTCAAAAGTTGACAAAGGTGACCGGTTGGCAATGGTAACAATGGTTTGGGCAGCCAGATGAAACACCGTATCAATTTCATACTCTGCCATAACCCTGCTCATAAATAGAAAATCGGTAATATCACCATGGGCAACAACCATCCTGTTGATGGTCTGTTCCTGCAGTAGATTTCCGTAGCCCAAACGATCCCGAACAATCCCTACCACATTAGCCCCTTCATCAACTAGCCTGCGAGTCAACCAACTGCCAATTATTCCTGAGCATCCGGTTATCAGCACATTTTTATTTTGCCAAAGATTCATTTTTCCAAACCTCCCAGGGAGCATGCCCTACCTGCCAAAGTTTATTTAGCTGCTCCATATCTCGGTATGTGTCCATACAATGCCAAAAACCTCTGTGTTTAAATACTTTTAATTGACTATCCATGGTTAAATGTTCCAAGGGTTCCCGCTCTAAAACACAATCATCCTGATTAGTTAGATAGTTAAAGATTTCTCGACGAAAGACAAAAAAACCACCATTTATCCAACCACGGGTAACCTGTGTTTTTTCACTAAAGGTTTTAACAGTATCCCCTTGCACAGCCAATTCACCAAACCGAGATAAAGGCCGAACTCCTGTTACCGTGGCTAAGCAACCATGGGACCTGTGAAAATGATATAGTTCAGCTAAATCAACATTACAAAGACCGTCACCGTAGGTGACCATAAAATCCGCTGCATCACCAATATATTTTTCTATTCTTTTTAACCTACAACCAGTCATGGCCTCAATTCCTGTATCGGCCAGGGTTACCTGCCAGTCCAAATCCTGTTTCCTATGTATTTGTATTTCCGAACGTGAGTCAAAACTGATTGTTAGGTCATTATTCATTAAATCGTATTGAATAAAGTATTGTTTAATCATTTCACCTAAATACCCCAGACACAAAATAAAATCTTTGAAACCGTAATGGGAATAATATTTCATGATATGCCAAAGTATTGGTTTTTTCCCCACGGTTACCAGTGGCTTCGGTCTGAAAGCCGTTTCTTCTTTAAGCCGGGTCCCTTTTCCCCCACATAAAATCACTACTTTCATAAAAGACACCTCTTTTACGGTAGAAAGCCATATTCTTGATAAACTCCCACACCGTTCTTATTCGAACACTGGAATGACCACCCATACGACGGTGAAATGCTACCGGAACTTCTCCTATGGAAAAATTTAAGTATTGGGATTTTAGTATAACTTCCGCATCCAAAAACCAATCCTTTGCACAAAGATTTAATTGTTCGTAACATGTACGACTCATGATTTTGGGTGATCCATTGATATCCCCAACATTTACCTTAAATGTATATACAAATGCTCGATTAAATATGTGTGATGTCAATTTCCGAATTGGGCCATCCTCCCGCTGGCATCGATTAACCTTGCAAAGGTGATATTTCCCCTCTAGTAAAGTATTGAAAACCTTTGAAACATCAGAGGGATCAATCTGACCATCTCCCCCCATGAAGCCCAGGTAATCACCACAGGCCCAGCGTAGACCGTTGATGATTCCCCAGCCATAACCATGATTTATGGATACTGTAATTACTTTGATACCAGAATTCCTCTTAGCTAAGTCATCCAAAAGCCATCCGGTCTTGTCTGTTGAACCATTATTAACCAAAATTAATTCATATTTGATTTGTTCTTTTTCTAACACTTGTTGAAGTTCCAGTACCACCCTTTCAACATTTTCTTCTTCGTTATAAAAGGGAATAATCATAGATAATTTGGGATGATAGGTAATCATAGGGTTGCTCCTTTATCTCACTATTTTCCCAATAGAGTTTGACCAACATTTTTCAGTTCTATACTGGTTATACTAGCAAATATATGAAAAATAAAACCATGGGTGATTCCTTTGACAAATTCCCTTGGATCTTTAGGCTGGAAAACCTTCTTTCTATGGCTTGTCCTTCTAATACCAGGTATTGTCGGTTTTTTAAAAGGACAAGGCTTCAATGATTTATACAAGAACTACTGGGGACAACTTTTACCGTCAGCAAATCTGCATGTAACCGAGGCAGTTGTCCTCATCTTTATTTTTGTCCCAGTGTTTCTTCTATATTGGCGGGCCATCAAAATCAGCCGAAGGTCCCGTCTGGTTGAGGTAACAGCATGGACCACCCTTTTTACTGTGACACTTATGCTCCTCTTCCCCTTTGCCTGTGATGATATCTATTACTATATTGCCAGCGGTCAACTACAGGCTACTTATGAAATGAATCCCTATTTTAAAACCGCCCATCAAGTTAGCCATTGGTCTATGGACCCCTTTCTCCGTACCACAGGGTGGGGCTTTTTATTAAGCCCCTATGGACCAATTTGGAATATGACTTCCTCCTTGTTAGTAGTATCGGCCAACGATCAATTTTGGCTTGCCGTGGGACTTTTTAAAGCTTTTGCGGGCTTACTGCACATGATCAATTTCTTTCTAATAGGTTTTATTGCCAAGCAGCTTGACCTACACCCTAGCCAGGCCATGACGATCTATGGTTGGAATCCCCTTATACTATTTGAATTACCCGGCCATGCCCATAACGATGTTCTTTTACTATTATTTTTAATTATTGCCTTTGTTTGTCTGGCAACAAAGTGGAAGCTTTTGGCCCTTCCTTTTTTAACCCTGTCCGCCATGGTCAAATATACCTCTGTTTTGCTAGGTCCTCTTATCATGCTATGGTTACTTCACAAAAAAAAATATCTTCCTTTGGTGTTTGGTACTTTTCTATCCATATTGCTAATACCCTTGGTGTGGATTCCCTATTGGAATGGTTTAGACACTTTGGAGGGTTTATTTCGACAAATAAACTTTTATTCCATTAAATCGCTGCACTATTTATTGCTGAATAGTCTGCCCCAATGGTTTCCTCATATGTTAAAGACCCAGGCCTTTCTATTAAGCTCTTGGGTAATGCTGGTACTTTTTGGTATAACCTATTTTCTTTTATTATTTTTCCTTTGGCGACAAAAAAAACAATTAGATATAATTGGACTAGCCCGCTTTGGGTGCATTGCATTTCTTTTATATCTCTTTTTTGTTAATAAATGGTTTCAACCCTGGTATTTTAGCTGGATGATCCCTTTAGTGGCCCTAACCCGTTGGCCCTGCGCAATATCCTTAACGGCACTATTATTATCCTGCACAGCAGAATTATCACGTGTACCACAATTACTTTTTGAAAATAACGGATTTCTGGTACAGGTGTTAACCGTTATCATTATCTGGTTACCGTTGGTTACTTACAGACAAATTAAAAATTTCTAGGGATAGGCCATAGAAATTAAAACAAATTAGCGTAATTTATTTTTAAAAAAGATTCTTAGAAGGAATTAGTCACCTACAGTCGAATATGTACTTAACATGTAAAAAATGGAAGGTGACCTTTATGAATGATGCGGTCAGTATCAAAGGAACAAGGCACGGGCTGTTAATTTTAGTAGATCCTAACAGCGATTTTGAGGAGATAAAACAAAATTTATATAAAAAAATGGAAGCAGCCCGTGGATTTTTTAAAGGTGCAAAATTTGCTTTTTCTCAGGTTGATAACGAGCAATCAAGGGCCCTCGAGGAAATTTGTCAGCAATATGGTTTGATTTATCAGCCAGATATAAAAGATAAAATTAACAATAGCCCTGTAAATTCAGTAAAGACTCCCTTGGACAAAGCCCAAGAAACAGATATAAAAGCTTCTGATACAAAAGACACAGATACCTTATTAGTAAAAAGAAGCCTCCGTTCGGGCCAGCAAATCCACTACCCCGGACACGTGGTTGTGCTGGGCGATGTCCATGCCGGAGCTGAAATCCTAGCCTATGGCAATGTACTGGTAATGGGTGCCTGCCGTGGTGTTGTTCATGCCGGGGCAAATGGTAACCAAGCTGCCCGTGTCATTGCTCATCGGTTATGCCCTGCCCAACTCAGAATCGGCACTTCCATTGCCTGTGCTCCCTCTGACTCCCAGGACCATGCTAATTACCCAGAGATTGCCTATCTTTCCAAGGATAGTCAAATCATTGTGGAATACTACAACAGCAGGCGGCCTGCAGGAAGGACCGCTTAATTAAATATGAGATCTTTGTCTTTAAACAATAAGAGTCATTGATTAAATGGAGAAAGCCCCCGCTCCTTCCGAAAGTGGAATGAGCGGGGGCTTTTTTAACTATCTATATTTCTTTTCAACCGCTAGGAGGCCTGCAATGGTTTTGCCATCCTGGATTTTCCCCTCAAATATCATCTGAATAGCTTGATCAAAGGGAACCTCTTCAACTTTTACAAATTCATCTTCATCGGGGCTTTGCTCCCCTTCAGTAAGTCCTGTAGCCAAAAATAGATGCATTCGTTCAGAAGAAAAACCAGGCGTTGTATAAAAATCACAGATTTTTTGAATGGATCTAGGCTTATAACCAGTTTCTTCCTGCAATTCCCGGAGGGCACATTGTTCCGGATTTTCATCTTGATCCATCTTCCCAGCAGGTAATTCCATCAGTACTTCCCCCACTGGATAACGATATTGTTTAACAAGTAAAACTTTATTGTCTTCCTTCACGGCCACCACAGCCACCGCCTGGGAAAACTCCACAACTTCCCGGCTGCCTTCCCTACCATTTGGCAGAGTTACTTGATCCACCCGTAGATTGAGAATTTTTCCTTCATAGACCAGCTTTGAGGCTATGGTTGTTTCCACTAAATCCTTCACAATTACACAACTCCTCTATTCGTTTTACCTAAGCATTATTCCCGTTGGAGAATATTTTTCCTTCTGGAAAAATCTATTTCGTATTCAATAGATATCTTGGATTATTACAATCAGGAATGTTACCAAACCAGGCCATTGCTACTCTGGGAGGTATCAAACAAGCAAACCCTTATACATGCAACGGAAACCTTCGTTTTGCTGTTTTGGGTTACCCTGATGACGTTGCAAAATGGCTAAAGCTTTTCTAGTTTTGCCCTGTGGATTTTCCACCTTGTTCTTTCGGAATGGTAAATATAAAGGTTGTTCCTTCCCCTTCTCTGCTTGTTAGGCAGACCGTCCCACCGTGAAGTTCTATTAATTGCTTAACAATGGACAGGCCTAGGCCTGTCCCCCCAGCTGATCGAGAACGGGACTTATCTACTTTATAAAATTTATCCCATACCAAATTTCTTTCAGCTTCCGGGATACCCGGGCCGTTATCGCTGATTTGTACTTTAATTTTATCAGGGAAATCCTTTAGCTCAATGGTAACCTCTGATCGCGAGAACCGAAGGGCATTGTCAATTAAATTGATCAAAACTTGGCCTAAGCGATCTGTATCCAGATAAAGGATTACTGGTTGTTCTGGCACGGAAAGGTTTAATATAATTCCCCTTTGCTTGGCAAGATGCTGCATTCTGGATACTACATTGAAAAATATCTCTGAGGCATTCACCTTTTCCTTATATAAGTTAACCTGTCCAGTCTCTATTTTTCTCATATCTAAGAGTTCGTTAGACAACCGTTTTAACCGTAAGGACTCTTCATATATGTTAATTAAAAAGTCCCTTTGTTTATCTTTGTCTTCAATTACCCCATCTAGCAAAGCCTCTGCATTTCCTTGTATAATGGTTAGCGGTGTTCGAAGTTCGTGAGATACTCCTGCAACAAAATCTCTTCGGGTATCGTCAATTCGCCTCAATTGATTAATTTTCTCCTCCAAATCATGGGAGAGGGTGTTCAGCGAATCCGCTAGCATGCCAATTTCATCTTTAGACTTTATGTTGATACTCCTACTATAATCCCCACGGGACATTGCATTAGCTACGTCTTTCATTTTAAGCAAGGGTCTTGAAAGTGAACGGGATAGTAACCAGCTAAACAATGTTGCTAACACTAGGCCAAAAAGAAGACTGTATACACTCATACTCTGTAAAGCCTTAATGTTCGTATCAATGGCTTGACGTGGTGTGCTTAAAACCAACACTTCTCCAATGATTTCTTCTTTTTTTACAGGAACCGCCACAGTGATAACATCCACACCAAACATTGGATGATGACCTTTAAAAATAATCTCCTTACCAGCAAGAATATCTTTCATGTTTAGACCAGTTAATATACCATACATACCATAACCATTTCCATGCATGCCCATTTGGTGTTTGGGTCCCCTGCTCCAGCCTCCACGTGTTTTATAAATAATTTGCCCATCTCTGTTAACAAGGAATGCAGTGGCCCCTTGTAAATTATCTGCTAAATACTCCATTTCCTGTGCCACTGCCATTGGTTCGTCTATTTGTATTTTAACTGCCAATTTCCTGGTAGCCTCTAATAATTGCTCAATTTGTTGATCATAATAAGTGCTCTTTAGCAACCACATTTGTGTCAATGTAGAGGCGCCCATTGCTAATAAAACCAATAGAGATGTTGCTAACCAGAGTTTTTTTACTATACTGCCACCAATCATTTAGTTACCTCAAATTTATAACCCACACCCCAGACCGTTGTAATGGCTTGCTTTGTCCCTTCCATATTGAGTTTATCCCTCAGGCGATTTATATGAGTATCAACAGTACGTAAATCGCCATAAAAGTCATAACCCCAAACGTTTTCTAATAAATTCTCACGGCTAAAAGCACGACCCGGAGTTTTGGCCATAAAATAAAGTAAGTCAAATTCCTTGGGGGTTAAGGCAATTTCACTTCCCCGTACCTCCACGGTTCGATTATCAGGATTAATGGTCAATTCTGAGAAACTCAGTATCGCTGTACGATCTTCTTGGATGATTGGCTGTGCAGCTACTCGTCTTAAAATAGCATTGATCCTAGCTACCAGTTCTCTAGGGCTAAAGGGCTTAACAATATAATCATCTGCCCCAACCTCCAATCCAATAATCCGATCGATTTCATCTCCCTTGGCAGTTAACATAATAATTGGGATGTTGGAAATTTTTCTAATTTCCTTACATAGGGACAAACCATCTGGACCAGGTAACATTATATCCAGAACGACCATATCAAAGTGAGAACTTTTAATACTATCTACTACCCGATTGCCGTTGTCCAACTCGTCTACTTCAAAGCCTTCCTTGACCAAATAAACCTTTATTAGATTTCTGATTTTCTCCTCATCATCAACAATTAACAGCTTGGGCAAACTAATCACCTTTTTCTATAACTTGAATACGCTTTTATTATACCACGCCATGAACCCTACAAAAAATCAGAGTATAAAAGGTTCCACTGTATACTGCGTTGTGTAAGGTATTTAAGCATAAAACTATTTCCTGTAAATTATCTATAAATTTTGTCAACTGAATAACTATTGTATTTGTATGGTAATTATGGCATATTAAGACTATATCAAACATTATTCTAGGGAGGCGAAAAATGAAAACCATTGTTATACACAGTATTCATAAAGGCGAAGGTAAAACAAAGGTTGCTAAAGAATTAGCCGGTTATTTACAGTTGCAGGGAAATAATGTCCTGTTGGCTGATCTAGATTTTATTACAGACTCTCATAGGAGGGCCTTGGGCTTACCCAGTTCACCCAACCTTGAAGATATGTTAAAGGATATTGATGCCCAGGCTAATCATAAACCTTATTTTGATATAAAATTCTCTGCAGAAGAAATGGATAACTACTTATTAACTCATAGTTCTGGGATACGAGTTTTATCTTCAGAAAATGCTCAATACCTTTCTGAGGATGAACATATCGCCCAGAAATTAAGAACAGTAGTTAGAAACCTTAAATCCCTTTCCTTTGATGTTTTAATCGTTGATACCGACAGCACCGAGCGTGATTATAATCAGGCAATTTTTAATGAAGCGGATCAGGTGCTAATTGTTATGGATAATTTTAGATATAACGTCAAGGATGTAAAAATTTTTATTCATAAGATGCAACAAATGGATTTCTCCACACAAAACTTCAAAATTATCTTTAATAAAGTTCCCAGTCCAGTTCAGGTTACCACTGAGGACATTGAGAAAGATACCGGTCTACAAGTAATTGGCATCGTTCCTGTACTTGACAGACCTTGCCAGCCTTCTTCGGGAACCGAAGATATCTGCTTGAATGTGGCAGACCCAAAGAACGTCGACTTTATTACTGCTATAAAAGAAGTAGTTGACGGATTAATTTAAAAATATAAATGGGATGCAATTTGTTGCATCCCATTTATATTTTTAAATTACCATCCCAAAATACTACTTACTCTCTTGGCAATTCGTACCAGAGGTCGGCTTAAGGACTCTTCCAGTTCCCTTTTTTCAGATTGTAATTTGCTAAGTTCTTGCTTCGTTAAACGCAGGGTTCTTTGTAGGTCTTCCCCACCTTCCAGCGCTTCCTTCAAATCATTGCTTAAAATATTAATATCCTGCTGTAACTTGCGTTCCTCAATATTTGATAATTGTTGATATTTTTCAATCTTCTGCTTAAGATCAACAATTTCTGTTTGCAGTTCTGCCACTCTAGTACTGTAACGTTCCTTTAATTCAGCTAAACGAGCTTTATTCTCCCGATCCCGCTCTTTATACTGTTGTAATTTACTAAATAGACCCTCCAGACTTATTTGATTTTTTTCTGCAATTTCTTTGATTCTTGCGTTTTCTTTCTCCTTCTCTTGACATTTTCGTACCCATAATCGACATTGATATAATATACTATTGGCTTTATTTTCGTTTCTCTCTAATTCATGACGATATCTTAAAATCTCTTTTTTTCGCATGTTTAATAACAAATCTTTTTCGGAAAGTTGAGTAGCTAACTGATTGTACTGTTCCACCATGGATGACCTTTGGGCCAGCGCCGCCGCTGCTTCTTTTTGTGCAGAACCTATTTCTTTTAATTGAAACTGAAGTTGCTCATTTTTTTTAAATAATTTTAACCGATCAGTTTGCCATTGCTCCTTTTGCTTAATAATGATATTAATATATCGCTTTACCAAGTGATCATATAGAGAATGTGCTTGTTGGTTATAAATCCATACATCAGAACTTACCCTTTCAAAGTAGGGAAATTTATTTAAAACCTGTTGAACAGCTGGCTTACTGGTGGCACGCCATTCATTTACACATTCAAACAATTGCTGTGTTGAAAGACCCCCTTGATGCATTTTTAAAGCTTTAATTATTAAATGTTTTAACGAATACTGTTCTGCTTCCACATTCCATTCCGTTAAACCCCAACTGCCATTTTCCAGTTGAATAAAACGTCCATCAGGCATCAAGGCTGCTTCTTCTGCTAACTTTCTCACTCTTTTTTTCCGTGCAACGGAATTGGTAACAACTTGGCGAAGAGCCACGGGTTGCTGTTTTTTAATAAGAAATGCATAAAAATGATCATTATCGGGATATCCCTGTAATTTTAAGCACCATTTACCATTTTCATCTTTGCAGAAGCATGCATGTTGTTTTAAGCATAATCGAATTCTCTCAATAACCTTATCCGTTGAGTAATCCTGAAGCATCTTTTTCTTTACGTAGGGTGCTATTTCTTCAACGGATAAACCATCAAAAAAGAAAAGAGTCTTTTTTAGTACATCCGTAAGAGAATTTAGCTTTGTGGTCACAGGTCTCCATCACCTTCCTGTACTATATTTCATTGGCAAAATAGGTATTTTATGCCTTTTCTTACTGTATTATTCACTTTCTGGCGGAAGTTACCTGCCAATTATTGTAATTTTTTTCCTACATATTCCTCTGCAACACTACAGAAATTTAGTTATTTTTATATACATAATGACTACCCTGTCGTGAAAGGTATAAATATTTTTGCTCCTGTCAAATAGTTTTATATTTATATTAGGTTGCCATTGGTTACGATCATATCCATTATATAGTGATTTTTATACTAAAATGCAAAACCCCCACGGACATTTTCTTGTCCGTGGGGGTTTCTTTAGCAAGACATAGTTACGAAGGCCCTTCGCTTACTTCAAATTAAATAATTAAAAACTATAGTTGGGTGCTTCCTTAGTAATATTAACACCATGAGGATGGCTTTCTTTCAAACCAGCCGGGGTTATACGAATAAATTTTGCATCTGTTTTAAGGTTGTTTATGGTGCGAGAACCAGTATAACCCATACCAGCCTTTAAGCCACCCACTAATTGGAATATCGTATCGGAAAGTTGACCCTTATAGGGAACGCGTCCCTCTACCCCTTCCGGTACCATCTTCTTGGCTTGCTCCTGGAAATAACGATCTCCACTACCTTTTTTCATAGCTCCTAGGGAGCCCATACCCCGATACACTTTGTAGCTACGACCCTGGTAAATTTCTTTTTCCCCTGGGCTTTCCTCTGTTCCGGCCAAAATACTTCCTAACATTACTACACTTGCTCCTGCAGCAATGGCCTTTACAATATCACCGGAGTATTTAATCCCTCCGTCTGCTATTACGGGTATACCATGTTTCATCGCTTCCTGGGCACAATCATATACAGCGGTGATCTGAGGTACACCAACGCCAGCAACAACCCGGGTTGTGCAGATAGACCCAGGTCCAATACCAACTTTTATCGCATTGGCACCTGCTTCAATGAGGTCTCTGGTGGCCTCGGTCGTTGCAACATTGCCAGCAATAATGTTCAAATTTGGGTAAGCTGACCGGATATTTTGAACTGTTTTTACAACTAAGGCAGAGTGGCCATGGGCTGTATCAACGACAATCACATCAACCTTTGCTTTTACAAGGGCTTGCACTCTCTCCATGGTGTCAGAGGCAACCCCCACTGCAGCTGCTACACGTAGTCTACCGCGGTGATCTTTCGCCGAATTGGGATATTCTTTAGCCTTTTTGATATCCTTGATTGTTATTAGACCCCGTAACTTACCATTTTCATCCACAATGGGCAATTTTTCAACCTTATGCTTCATTAAAATTTGTTTTGCTTCATCGAGAGTTGTCCCTACAGGTGCAGTAATTAAGTTATCCTTTGTCATAATGTCACCGCAAATGCGGTTATCATTTGTCTCAAATCGGAGATCTCGGTTCGTTAATATGCCCACTAACTTCCCATCCACAGTAATGGGAACTCCAGAAATATGGTACCTTTCCATTAACTCATGGGCCTCACTAACAGGGCTTTCAGGGGATAAAAATATGGGATCCGTTATAATACCATGTTCAGATCGTTTTACCTTGTCCACCTCTAATGCCTGACGTGCAATGGACATATTCTTGTGGATTACACCGATGCCACCTTCACGTGCCATAGCAATAGCCATACGGGATTCAGTTACAGTATCCATACCAGCACTCATAATAGGTACGTTCAATTTTATATCTTGGGTTAAGTAAGTGGATGTATCCACTTCCCTTGGTAAGACTTCTGAAGCTCCTGGTACCAGCAACACATCATCAAATGTCAGTCCAACTTTTGCAAATTTTTCAGGATACAAGTTGTGTTTCTCCCTTCCTATAGTGTCTAAAAAATTTTATTCATACATTATAGCACAGGATATTTAAAGGTTCCAGAAATTATCTTTAATTTGATTTTAACTATTACCTAAACCTAGCCATCTGATGCGGTATAACCCTCCCAGTAATCCATCTCTTCAATTTTTGCTTTATTATTCTTTGAATTGGTTTAATCAAAATACTTAAGCCAATAAAGTCGGTTAGTAAGCCAGGTGTCAAAAGTAATAATCCGCTTGCCAAAATGAATAATCCGTCTAACAGTGAATCGGCGGGTAAGTGTCCTAAGAAAAGCTCATATTTTATTTTTGTAAATGTAGATAACCCTTGCCGCCTAATCAAAAATAAACCCAGCAGCCCCAATGCTACTATAAGAGACAATGTAACCCATAGACCTAATCTCTTACCCGTCTCAATAATAATAAATAATTCTATAATCGGTACGATTAATAAAAGCACCAACAATCTAGGGAACAAACCAATCCCTCCCCGTTACTATAACTGATTAAGTAATACCTTAAGAAAAATCAGACTCTCCCATCCGGGCTTGAGTCTGCACATACAACTAAATCAATCTTGCCCCATGATCGAGCCGATTCCATGGGTCCAGAAATGTTCTTTTAAATAGCCTATGCATTTTGGTGTAACATCAAACTCTTCTGCTAGTTCTTCATCCGATTTATTATTCTTAATTCCTTCTATGAGTGTATCAAAATCCACACCAACTTCCTTTGCCTTCGTCTCTAGACTTGGCTCTGTACTCCAAGGTACCCTTGATCTAAGGTATTCTTCCATATTCATTTCCCTCCCTACCGATTGCTAAAAATAGTTTTTCTCAGTAGGGTAACTATTATCCAGAATTTATAATTTAAATAAATAAAAACCGCCCTAAGACGGTGTGTTTTTTAAATGGCAAGTATCGTTATACAATTCTAAAATCGCCTTTTCATAACCATGGTACTCAACAATGGTTAATGATACATTATCCAAACGTAGTTTCCAATAATGCTGAAAATCCATCCCCAAAGCATGGGCAACAATCATACGAATGACACCGCCATGAGCTGCTACCACCACAGTTTTACCAGCATGACGGTCTATTATTTCGTGCACAGCCTTTGCACAGCGCTCTGCAACATCCTGCAAACTCTCACCGCTGGGTATTTGGGTTGTAAATGGGTTAGCCCACCATTGTGAACTAAGTTCACCATAGTTTTGGGCTATTTCCTCAAAGGTAAGACCTTCCCATTCACCAAAATTTATTTCTCGGAGATCTGGCAGGTAATAAATCTGACATTGATGTTTCTTTGCCAGTATTTCTGCTGTTTCCATAGCCCTTGATAAATCACTGCTATAAAATGCGTCAATTTTAAGCTGACTTAACTTAGTCGTTAGGGTTTCCACTTGGCTTCTGCCTAAAACTGATAACGGTACATCGGAATGTCCTTGAAATCTGCCATCGGCATTCCACTGGGTTTCTCCATGTCGTACCAAATACATTCTGGTTTTTTTCATTGACGTCCCTCCTCGTATAATAGTAATAGATTCACTGGACAAACCTAATTTCCATAAATGGAATAAGGTGGAGTCCATGTATGAGAACCGGTTCTCGATAACGGGTATCGAGACCAGCTAAAATGATAACCAATTCCACACTGGGTGCAATAATGGTACCAGTCAGTCGCGCGGCTATTGTTTATGTGGATAAGGTCATTGTCTAAACTGAGTCTAAGTACCCTAAATATGGTGGTGATGTTTAGAAAACATACAAGATTATCCACAGTCAATCCCTGATCAGGGAGAGTAGATACTAATAACTACAGCTCCATAATTTAAGATATTGTGATTCTTAATGCCGGCCCCCTGGAGATTTCTTTTGAGGTTTCCTGACCGGGTCGGTTTTCTATTGCCTTTTTTACACTTCCAATTATTGTCTGGCAGTTCAGACCTCCCCATGGGACAATGGGATTAACAGGTTGTTCTCGGGATATTTCTTTCCCTCCTTGCGGACCTTTTGGTACTGCTTAATAAGCCTGCTACCCATGATCCATCATCGATGATCTAACCGCTGGTTGCACCTCTTTCCATGAAGGGGGAGTAGCACCCCGAATTGTCTTCATGTTAATGATGAGTGCTGATGACGAGGCAGCTTTCGATGGTTCCCATGGGCACCCAGGTCTGAGACCAACCTGATTTTTTAGAACAGGGAGGTGATCCTATGTCACAAATGTTGGTGGGAATAGACGTTAGCTTACAGTCTCACCATGTACAATTTATGGATGGAGACGGAGGGGCATTGGCTTCTTTTTCTATTCACAACAATCGGCAGGGGGCCGACACCCTCATTCAAAAGATTGTTGATACATCTGATAGAATCAAAAGTCAATCCCTTCGAATTGGTATGGAGGCAACTTCAAATCTGGGTTGGCACCTTGCTCACTATTTGCAAGAACAGCTTCAAACCACTTGCCCCCAAAAAGATACACAGATTTACGTTCTTAATGCACGAAAAGTGGCCCGTTTCAAAAAGGGGTATGACACCCTCCCAAAGAACGACCGCATCGATGCCTGGGTAATTGCAGACCACCTTCGTTTTGGTCGACTACCTCATGCCATGAAAGACATTATTCAATACGAGGCTTTGCAGAGGCTTACAAGGACACGATTTCACCTGATGCAAAATATCACTCGGGACAAAACCTATTTTCTTAATCAGGTCTTCTTAAAGTTTAGTGGTTTACGCCAGGATAACCCATTTTCCAATCTTTTTGGCAGCACCTGTCTTGCTGTTATCCAAGAACTAGAACCGGAACAAATTGTAGCCATGTCTATGGAAGAACTGGTTGATTTCTTAAAGGATAAAGGGAAAAACCGTTTCGATAATCCGGAGGAAATTGCTCTTTATCTTCAAAAAATTGCCCGGTCTTCTTATCGACTGAACAAGGCGATGGCTGACCCTGTGAATATTTCTTTGGCCACTATGCTTAATGTAATTAAACATATGGAATCGGAAGTGAAAAAACTGGACAAAGAAATCGCCAAAATCATGAAGGGCCTTCCCCAAACTTTAACTTCCGTTAAAGGGATTGGAGATGTTTTTACCGCCGGAATCATGGCAGAAACCGGAGATATCCAACGCTTTAAAGACCATAATGCTCTGGCTAAATATGCCGGTTTAACTTGGAACCAACATCAATCAGGTGAATTTGAAGCCGAAGATACCAGCAGAACCAGGACCGGGAACAAGTATCTTCGTTATTACTTAATTCAGGCTGCTGATTCTGTACGGAAGCATGTTCCTGAGTACAAAGACTTCTACCAAAAGAAATATGATGAAGTACCAAAACACAAACATAAAAGGGCTCTCGTCTTAACCGCTAGAAAACTGGTACGGTTGGTGTTTTCGCTACTAAACACCAGGCAACTGTACACTTCACCAGAGAGGAGGGGGTAACGTCTTTACCCTAAAATCTACTCTCTTTTCCATTTACACCATTTAAAGGGAATTTTTCTTTGCTTAACTGGTGGGCTTATTTTGTATACCCTTTTTTAGGGTATAGGGTACACTTTTGTTAAATTAATTTCCAATTTTTTAGAATCATTCTCTTGACATATCACCGCTGGGCTTAGTCATAGTCCTAATTACCTTTTAATGAAAGGGGTAGTCCTGCAGCCACAAAATAAACCTCACTGGCCCTTTGGGCAAAGATCTGATTGGCTAGGCCACTTATATCCCTAAATACCCGCCCCAAAGGATACTCCGGCACAATACTCAAACCTACCTCATTGCTTACAACTATGACTGTTGCATTAGTCTTTGAACAAACAAGCGCCAGCTCACTGGCTTCCTGCAAAATTTGTTTTTCTTTTTCAGCTAAATGGGCTTCATTAATATTCTGGTTTTCTAACAAAAGATTGGTTATCCAAAGAGTGAGACAGTCCAGTAATATTACATCATAACTGTCCCCCAATTCATTTATGACCTGCGTTACCTTTATGGGTTCCTCCCGGGTGTCCCAGGCATCGGGCCTTCTTTCCTGGTGTAACCTTACACGCCTCTTCATTTCATTATCATTAACGGTTGCTGTGGCCAGGTAAAGAACCCTTTGTCCCTGTATCTTAGCTATTTTTTCAGCATACTGACTTTTACCGCTTCGGGTTCCTCCCAAAACCAAAATAAGTTTGTTCTCTTTCAAGACCGCTCTCCTTTTCCATTGCTTTCTTTTCTTTAATTCATTATCATGGATATGATTATGGTTCTTGCCAAAGTCTCTAAAATCCTGCTATTCAATATAAGGGTGATAAAATGTTAACTCGTATAAGACAATTCTGGTTCGCTATTTTTAGTAAAATGGGTTCAGAGGATATTCAGTTTGTGCAAAGTCATTTAACCTTAGAGGAACAATCTTTGTTTTTTCAAATGGATCGCCCCACACAAACCCACTGTTTAAGGGTAGCTAATACTTGCCTTAAATTGTTAGGCTATAACTCTGGTCTTGATCAAAAAATATTAATTAAAGCGGCTTTGCTCCATGATATTGGTAAGCCTGCTAATTTAATCACAACCATTGATCGGGTATTGATTGTACTGCTTGGTGCCTTGACAAGAAAACCTATTGAAGACCTTTTAAAAGTTTTAAAGGGTCGGGGGCGTTTTTCAAAAGTGCTATCGGCTCACGCTATGCATCCACAGAAGGGTGCAGTAATGGCTAGAAATTTTGGATTACCTCAGGAAATTATTAATTTAATAGAAAAACATCATCAACCGATACAGTCAGCCGATCCCTCTGAACTGGCCATCTTAAAAAAAGCCGATGAACTAAATTAGTCGGCCTTATGAACTAAAGAAAACTTGGCTTACGCTTACCCTATAGGGCATGAGAGGCGTAAGCCTTAGTTGTCCTTATGCATATCGGAAAGTTTTATACTTTCCGATATGCATAAGAAAAAACCGCTTAATGCGGTTTTTACATATCCATCAGATAATTGTCCAGAAGGTTTTGCAATTCCACAATCCTTCGGTTTTGCTGAAGTAAATTTTTGGCATAACGATAATTATCAATATGTAGCTTTCTATTTTCCTTTTCTAATTTTGCTACAAATAATGACTTTTCCTTTTCAACTTTCTCAATAAGATTCATTAAGACCCGCCTACTTAGTCTAAGTTGTTCAATCTTTTCTTCTAATTCCTTAATTCGGCTCTGCAGATACTGAACATCCGCGCTACTGTTCAAAACTGCACCACTCCTTCAATTCACTTAAATTAGTATATGCATAGGAGTGGTACCATAGACATTTAACTAGCGAAGGTAAAGTTATTGCGAACTCTTTCTAAAGCCTCCAACAACACTTCTTCCCTTTGAACCAAGGCAATTCGAACATAACCCTGACCCAGTTCTCCAAAAGCATTTCCTGGCACCATTAAAACACCTGTTTTATCTAAAAATTCCAGACAAAAATCCATAGAAGATTGAAAACCAGCGGGTAGTGGTGCCCAGATAAACATAGAGGCTTGGGGCTTAGGCATCAGCCAACCCAACTCGCCAAATCCCTCAACAAGAAGATCCCGTCGTCTTTGATAAGTTGCCGCAGTTTTCGCTACACAGGTCTGGTCTCCTGTTAAGGCCGCTATCCCAGCTTCTTGCACTGCTGAAAAAACACCATAGTCAATGTTTGATTTAATCCGCCCTAGCGCACTTAATACATCTGGATTTCCTACAGCAAAGCCAATACGGCAACCCGCCATGTTATAGGTTTTTGATAATGAGTAAAATTCAATCCCAACTTCCTTGGCACCTGGTACTTCTAGAAAACTCATAGGCTTAAAGCCATCAAAGGCTAACTCAGCATAGGCAACATCGTGACATACCACAATATTATGTTCCTTAGCAAAAGCAACAACCCGTTTAAAAAATTCTTCATTGGCTGAAGCTGCCACTGGATTATTAGGATAATTAATTGTCATCATTTTAGCTTTTTTAGCAATGTCTGTGGGTATATTGCTAAGATCCGGCAGGTACTGATTCTTCTCCAGAAGAGGCATTGGATATAACTGGCCTTCGGCCAGCAGGATGGATGCAGAATAGATGGGATATCCCGGGTCAGGTACTAGGGCTATATCACCAGGGTTAATAAAAGCTTGTGCCACATGGGCTAATCCATCCTGAGACCCCATTAGTGTCAAAATCTCGGTGACAGGGTCCAAATCAACATTAAACCTCTTCTTATACCAATTTGCCAAGGCTTTATGAAGCTCATATTTACCGCCTATGGGATACGTATAATTCGTTGGCTTTTGTACAGCCTTACTAAGGGTTTCGATGATATGAGGAGCCGGAGGAAGGTCCGGACTTCCTATACTTAAATCAATCACCTTAATTCCCAAATTTTCTTTTTCAGCTCTGGCATTGGCTAATTCTGTGAATATTCCAGAAACCAGTGCTTCCATTCTTCTTGCCAATTTCATTGAAATCAACTCCGTTCAGTAAGTCCTATATTTAAAATAGTTTCTGGTGAGCATTTTTTAATAATTGCACCGAATCAAATGGGGCCACTGCACCACCCAAAATATTGCATGTATCATGGGCAGAGCCATGGTAATCTGATCCACCAGTAGGGACTAAATTGTATTTTTTTGCTATCTCGGCATAGTACTCAACCATTAATGGTGTATGGTTTTTATGCCATACCTCTAATCCCTTTAATCCTTCATTAACCAAATCTAACAGATATGTATTAATTTTAGACAACCCGGGGTGAGCTAAAACAGGAACTCCCTTCGCCCTCGTTATTAAACGAATTGCCTCCTTAGGGGAAAGCTTTTCCCTGGACACAAAGGCTGGTTTACCCACTCCTAGGTAGTTTGTAAAGGCCTCCTGCAGAGTTAATACATATCCCCTCTCCACTAAGGCTCGGGCAATATGCGGCCTCCCAACGGATCCGCCAGAAGACAATTCTAATACACGCTCTAATTCAATTTTTATATTAAGTTTATTTAATTTGTCAACCATTTTTTTAATCCTAGTCATTCGATCCCCTTGCAATTCTTTCAATTTCGCAACGAATTTTTCATTACAAGGATCGATTAAATACCCTAAAATATGAATTTCTTTTCCCTCAAAAAAGGTATTAACTTCCACTCCAGAAATTACTTCCAGATTAAATTTTTCTGCGGCTCGCTCTGCTTCAAGAACTCCATCCATTGTATCGTGATCCGAAATAGCAATGGCACGAAGGCCAATTTCTAAGGCTTTATGAACCACCTCAGAAGGGGTATCTGAACCATCTGAAGCCGTTGTGTGAATATGTAAATCGGCATACTGCATGAATATCACCGTCTTTTTTCTATACATTATTACCATTCATTTATATTCAATATAACAGCTTTCCTTTGTATAGGATTAACCGCATACCTCTTTAAATACCCTTAACCAGTTCTCACCCATTATCTTTTCGATTTCACCAGTGGTGTAACCCTTTTTTATAAGGGCATTTTCTAAATTAGGAACTGCTATACTTGCATCATGTAGACCCTCTACAGTCGCATCAATGCCGTCAAAATCAGAGCCTAGTCCGATACAAGAGATTCCTCCCACCTCATAGATATGGTCAATATGCTCAATGAGCCGTTCAATAGACGGTTTACTTAGATCAATAAACTGAGGCACATAGGTAACCCCTATAACTCCTCCGCTTTCGGAAATAACTCGAATTTGTTGATCGGTTAAGTTTCTGGGATGGTCACAGATAAATCTGCTGTTGGCATGGGAAGCAGTAATGGGTGCCCGTATCTCTGATATAACATCCCAAAACCCTGCTTCAGATAAATGGGATACATCAATCATCATACCCAATTCTACCATTTTTTGAATCACCTGTCGTCCAAAAACGGTTAATCCTGATGCCTCGGGGCCTAAACCCACTCCATCCCCTAATTCATTCCTACCGTTCCAGGT